>CAJXUM010000551.1 GCA_913060855.1 uncultured Lewinella sp.
CTCGGTCTCGTGGGCTCGGAGATGTGTATAAGAGACAGGATCCCGTACTTGCTCGGCGGATAAACGCACCCGCGAAGCCCGCGAATACCAAATATTATTAGGATCCTTCGCTTGTTTGTCGGCAGTGGACGTAGCCGATTGTTGATAGGTGGCTGATAGAACGATCTCTTTCATGATGCCTTTCATGCTCCATTGATGCGTATGCATAAACTCTCCGGCTAGCCAGTCTAAGAGTTCAGGGTGTGTCGGAGGTTCTCCCTGGGTGCCGAGATCTTCCAGCGTGAGGACTAAGCCTCTCCCTAGTAGCTGTTCCCATAGGCGATTAACCATTGTCCGAGCTGTTAAAGGGTGTTTTTTATCGGTGATCCATTTCGCCAAACCGAGTCGATTCGCTTGAGCTCCATCCGGGAGGTCGGGGAAAATACTAGGTACGGCTGGCTCTACTTCTTCTTTATGCACCAGCCAATTGCCTCGATCGAAGACGTAGGATTTACGCTTCATCCAAGACGGATTCTCCATCATCACTAGTGAATAAGGAGGACGCGTATTTAACAATTGCCAAAAGGCGGCTTTCTGCTCTTCATAGTTTTCGTCTCCTTCTCCAGGGAAGGGCTGTCCCAAATGAAACCAGTCAAAATTGATTCCTCGGCCATCTGTTCCTTCCAAATCAGGATGCTCATAGGTGAAATAGATATCATGTACTCCTGTCGCTGGTTCGAGTGCTACACGTGTAATTTGCTTTCCTTTTGTTTTTGGAATGCTTAAAGTGGCCAAAATGGGACCATCGGGTGCATCCATCCTCAGTTGACAAGTACCTCCTTCCAAATGAGTGCTATAGCGATAAATCAATTCCGTTTTGTCATTAAGATCGACATTGGCCAGACGAGCAGAGCCCTTATAGCGAAGCCCGAGGAACTTGGTGTCGTATAGTGCCGCATTGACCAACTGATCGGTCTTCAGTGAATTGTAAGCGGGTTGTCCTGTTCGTAGGAAGGTGTAAATCTCATTGGCTCTTTTTATACTACTGACTTTAGTTACCCAGTTCTTAAGCTGGATCAAAGTCAGGCTATCGGCCGTTTCAAATTGCTTGATCCAAGGGTAATCATCATAGGTATCCTCATCACGAGTATTGTTGAAAAAAGCGTAAAATTTATAATATTCATCATGCTCGATCGGATCATATGGATGGCCATGGCATTGGGTACAGGCAAAGGTAGTCCCGAGCAGTGCCTCCCAGGTGGTATTCACCCTATCCATGACAGCCGCTACACGAAATTCTTCATTATCGGTTCCTCCTTCGTCATTGGTCTTGGTATTGCGATGAAAGCCGGTGGCAATGTATTGGGCATCGGTGGGATTTGGCAAGAGGTCACCGGCTAATTGTTCGGTGAGAAATTGATCATAAGGCATGTCCTGGTTGAAGGCGCGGATGAGCCAATCGCGATAAGGCCAGATGATACGACTATCATCTCGTTCGTAGCCTTTCGAATCGGCATAACGAGCTAGATCTAGCCAGACGGCGGCCCATCTTTCGCCAAATTGTGGCGTACTAAGGAGGCCATCAATAAGCTTCTCATAAGCTTCATCCGATGAATCATTGAGGTAAGCTTTGGCTAAGGCTTCTGGGGCTGGGAGGCCGATGAGATCTAGACCGAGGCGGCGCAATAGCGTAGCTTTGTCCGTTTTAGGTGATGGACGGAGCCCTACCGTTTGTAGTTTTTCGGTGATGAAATAATCAACTTCATTGTTTTCCCAAGATGTATTGGTGCCTGCAACTGCTCCCAGTGCCATTCCTTCGCTTGGCACCTCAACTTCAGCCACTGGCTGATACGCCCAATGGATACCCCACTCTGCTCCTTGCTCGATCCAACGCTTGAGTATATTCGCTTCTTCTTTGGATAGGGCAGGGGCTTCAAAAGGCATTCTGAGTTCTGGATCATCCGATAGAATCCGCTCGATTAGGCCACTTTTGCCCGGAGATCCCGGAACGATAGCTGGATGGCCCGATTCTGTCGGAGCAAGCGCTTGCTGGCGAGTCATTAAACTGAAACCACCATTTTTCTTCACGCCACCATGACAGTGAATACACCGCTTATTTAGAATAGGTTTTACTTGCGTATTGAAGTCGATCTTTGGTGAAAAGAGGGTCGACCAATTAGCAAATAATAAGATAAGCCCGAGGATGCCAGCGGCCAATAAAAGAAGCCTTCTTTTATGCCCAATTTGGGAGAGAAAAGAGGAAAATTGCTGCCCAATTTTCATAATTGATTGTCGTTTTGTTTCGCGCAATCAAGTTAAGCAATAATGGAGACCTTTTCTAGTTCTGGACAATGAACTTATTGCCTAGTTTCTTACTTCAGGTATGATATTTAGACAAATAATTCCATGGCAATCCGATCGGCCAAGAGCCGCCCTGCTTCAGAGAGGGTAAAGATTTCATTTTGGCGAATTAGGTTTCCGTCTTCGAGAAAGACCTGTGCTTGTTGTAGAAAATGCGCCCGATAAGTAGGGTCAAGTTGATTGATTTTCTCCAAATCACAACCCCAGATGGTCCGAAGGCCCGTCATTATATATTCATTGTATCGTTGATCAGCGGTTAGCTCTTCTTTTTCGAATGCCAGTTCTCCTTGACTAAGGGCTTTAATGTATTTAGCATTATTGGCTACATTCCATTGCCGACTATGGCCATTGAAGGAGTGAGCGGAAGGACCTACGCCAAGGTAGTTTTCGCTTAACCAGTAATTGGAATTGTGCTGGGCGTAATGGCCGGGCTGTGCGAAATTTGAAATTTCATAGTGATCATAGCCGGCCCCTTTGGCTCTCTTAATAAGCATTTCAAATTGACGAGCGGCCTGTTCTTCGTCGACGGGTTTTGCTTTCCCTTGTTTGACGAAGTAATCCAATGCGGTCTGTGGTTCAACGGTGAGGCAATAGCAGGAGAGGTGCGGAATCTTTTTGGCAAATACTTTTTCCATATTGGCCTCCCACTGCCGATCATCCATCGTCGGTGTACCGTAGATGAGATCAACACTCAAATCAGAGAACCCTTGGTCTAAGGCCAAGTCGATACAGGCTTCTGCTTCTGTCGCATTATGGGCCCGATTCATAAACGCCAAATCCGCGCCCGAGAAAGATTGAATTCCAATGCTAAGTCGATTAATGGGAGTCTGGCGGAGCGCTTTTAGCGTTTGTTTATTTAAGTCGTCTGGATTGGCTTCGAGCGTGATTTCCGCCTTGTCTACCACCGTATGCAACTGGTAAATCACTTCAAATAAACGCGCCAACTCATCCGCACTCAGAAGCGAGGGCGTTCCACCTCCCAAATAGATACTATTTAGCGGCCGTCCTTCGAGGTAATCTTTCTGCAAACGAATCTCGTCAATTAGGGCATCCAATAGGGCATCTTTCTGCTTCAAGGAAGTAGAGAAATGGAAATTGCAGTAGTGACAAGCCTGCTTGCAAAATGGAATATGAAGATAAATACCAGCCATAAAATAGTTAAGTTGGCAAATTACAGATTTAAGCACGATAGCACAATCATGAGCTACATTTCGTTATTGAACGAGGCACATAAACCAGGATGCTATCGGATTCTCTTGGCTTGGGTCGTAAATGACAGCCCTTGTGTCCCCTGCATAGAAATCATTACTCCTTCGAAGAGCGGCTCGGGGCAAGTTGGTGGGATTTTCCACTCAAACATGAAGTTGGAACCCGTTCCACCAGCTACGTCCTTTTGGTCGATGATTATTTCGGTTGTTTCCATCGGCGCAAGATAGATTGGCGAATCAAAGTAAGTTCTTAATAATGCACCTTGGGTATCAAAATATTCGGTCTTAAGGAGATAGATGGTATCTACATCACTTGTATTTCTCAGGCTGATCATCCCCGTTAGGTTATATTTTTCATGTTGCGAAAAACTATAGATTTGGGAATAGACAGAGAGATAGGATTTACCATATTCAAGCGAATCTTTTTGGCTGATGTCAATCTTTCTTTTTAGCCAATTCTCCGTGTCTATGGAATCCAGGTCTTTTTCTGCTTGGCATCCTAGCATGACTAGCAGTGCAATGATCAGATATATGTTCTTCTTCATACCTCTTAGATAATAATATTTGTAACTCATTTGACTCAAAAGAGAACTCAATTTTATCCGCAGTTGGTAAATTACAGATTAAAGTGGATACGCCACCTTCTGGATTAAGTAGTTTGACACAGAAAAGAAGTCAAGTAGCATCTTCCGACATACAACGTCCCGACTTCCAACACTCCGACCTCTCTACAACTTCCGCTCAAAAAACAATATTCCCGGTGTAGGATTATCATTATAAGCCGAGATGGGGTCAAAGCCAAAGTGTTCGTAAATGCTTTGCGCGGCGGCCATCCAAGGGTGGGAATCAAGCCGCATGAAGCTATAGTCAGCCTTCGCGGCCTCTTGTATCAACCGCTCAACTAAACGAATACTGATTTTTTTACCTCTAAAGTTGGGCGAAACATACAAGCGCTTCATTTCGCAGTATTTTTCATCCAATTTTCTGAAGGCGACGCAGCCGGCGGCTTGACCTTCCCAGGTAGCCAAGACGAGGCAACCCTCAGGCGCCGCGTATTTGCCTGGCAAGCCAGTAAATTCAGCCTCATAGTCCCCCAAAGCGGCATCGAAGTCCCGCAGGCGAGCATACTCCCAAAGCAGTGCGCTTACCTTGTCGAGACGATCTATATTGTTGGCTATGGTTATTTCTATCATTGTTAAAGGAATTACATGGTGTCCAACCGCATTTGATCACTTGCTACATTGGATAGTTTTTGACTAACTTTGTTTACACCCGTATTCATCACCGACTGTAGCTTATGAAGTTTGCTCTGATTTTATCTGCGTTAAGTGCACTAGTCATGGGGCATAGCCTGTTTTTGGCTGTTTTCTTCTGGACATCGCCCAGTAAGCGTCCGTTATCCAATCGACTTTTAGCCTTACTATTGCTAGCCCTGGCGATACGGATATGCAAATCTATTATCATTGTGGCTTTCCCGGAAGCTTCCGATTTCTGGCCTGCTTTGGGCCTAATTGGAATGGCTGCCATCGGCCCTTTGCTGTGGCTGTATTTACAATCTTTATTGCAAGCCAATTTTCGACTGAAAGTACATCAATTATTACATTTTTCTTTGTCTGCGGCCTTATTAGCTGTCTCTTATACACATCTGACGCTGCCGACGAAGAGGATAGTGTAGAT
>CAJXUM010000552.1 GCA_913060855.1 uncultured Lewinella sp.
ATCTACACTATCCTCTTCGTCGGCAGCGTCAGATGTGTATAAGAGACAGCATTTTGTCTTGTTTATTGTTTTTTGACTGACGTTTTGGCATTTTGCATTTGTTTAATAGCTTCTTTTGGCAGAAAATTAGCCGTTGCGTACAAAAAGATTCACTTTTGGCTTTTCCTTAAAAACTACTTTATTGAACATCGGATGAATGCAATAGACTTACTCATTGGCGGTATTTTGGCTTTTATAATGCTCAGTGTAGGAATGTCTTTAAACTGGAAGGACTTTACTGATACTTTTGCCCGCCCGAAAGCTTATTTAGGGGGATTGTTTTTACAATTATTGGTTTTACCGGCTTTTGCCTTTTTGATTGCGACCTATGCCCCCTTGCCACTCGCCTTTAAAATGGGGATTATAGTCTTGGCTACTTGCCCTGGAGGCACCACTTCCAACTTTGTGACCTATTTGTTGAATGCGAATGCAGCCTTGTCAATTTGCCTGACCGTCACTAATAGCTTTATTGCTTTATTTTCCATTCCATTTATCGTCAACCTAGGTTTGCAGCATTTTTATGGGACCTCTGCGGATATGGTGTTACCCGTCGGGGCGACTATTCGACAAATCTTTACCGTCATCATTGTACCGGTATTTTTGGGAGTGGCTATCCGACGTTATTTTCCGGGCTTTGCCGATCGCATCCAATCGCCCTTAAAATGGATTACGCTCATTTTTCTAGCTATCTTGTTTATCATTAAGTTCTTGGCGGGAGAGGAGTCGGGCGGTACAGGAATTACGATGGCCGAAATCAAGCAAATTATACCCTATTCTATACTGGGGAACACTTTGAACTTACTGGCGGGGTTTAGTTTAGCCTATTTTGTATTGAAATTACCAAAGGGAGACCAGGTCACTTTAGGGGTAGAAGTAGGGATACAAAATACATCATTGGCCTTTCTCATTGGGGGTACACTACTTGGCAATGAAGACATATTAAAACCTGCCCTTGTATATGCTTCCTTTACTTTTTTTACAGCTATTATATATGGTTTACTGGTCAAGCCAGGTGAAAAAAGAAAATTATTAGCGCTGCTGAGCGGAAAAAAAGTAGAATGATAATTAAAATTATTGCGGTCCTGTTTTTTTTGGCTACGATCGTCCAATTGGGGTATTGGCTATTCATCTTTTCCCGACTTGCTTTTTTTAAAGAAAAGGAGGAAGCGATTGGAGACAGTAGCGATCAGCCACCCGTCTCCATTATTATCTGTGCCAGAAACGAAGCAGAAAATCTAAAAAAAAACTTGCCCCACATTATAAATCAAAACTACCGTTCCTTCGAAATTATCGTCGTAAATGATGCTTCTACCGATGATACGGAAAAAATAATTTTGGATTTTAGAAATAAAAGTCAGATATTGTCCCTTGTAAATGTGGGAAAAAAGATGTTACCCGGTAAAAAGGGTGCATTGAAAAAGGGCATAGAAGCTGCCCGATTTGACATACTTCTTCTGACCGACGCCGATTGTCGACCCGCTAGCACCAACTGGCTCAATCGCATGCAGTCTTCTTTTCGACCAGGAAAAGAAATTGTTTTAGGTTTCGGTCCGTATGACAAAGAAAAAAGCCTTCTAAATACTTTTATTCGCTTTGAGAGTTTAAATACCGCTATCCACTACCTTTCCTTTTCATTCGTGGGATTATCTTATATGGGCGTAGGCCGAAATTTAGCCTATCGTAAGTCGCTTTACCAGCGCATTGGCGGTTTCGATCGACACGCACATATCGCTTCCGGTGATGATGATTTATTCATCAACGAAGCAACCGACGGTGACAATACTACCGTCTCTTTACATCCAGAGGCATGGGTATATTCAACACCCAAACGCAGCTGGCGAGGCTACTATTACCAAAAATCGAGACACTTAACGACGGGTAGCAAGTACAAGCTACTACATGTGCTGCTGCTGGCAGGAATTCCTGCTAGTCTGATTACGCACTATGTTTGCGGGCTACTGCTTGTGACACATCCGGAGTGGGTCTCTTTCACAATTTTGAATTACACGGTGAGAATGGTGGTAGTCTCCATTATGTATGCAGTCATCCTGAAGCGGTTCCATGAACATATCCTAATCCCTTGGATTCCCTTCCTTGATGTTTTACTAGTTTTTTACTACCTGCTGTTTTCGCCGATATTATTAATCGGTAGTAAACAAAGGAAATGGAAGTAGCAGTACAACAACCCAAATCGGCTTTATCAAAGAAAGCCTCAGAAGATTACGAATTGGTACAGAAAGCAGTGGCAGGATGCCAAAGATCCTACACTCAATTGATGGAGCGTTACAAAGGCGCTATCTACCATCTGATGTACAAAATGGTCAATGACCGAGAAGATGCAAATGACCTAACCTTGGAAGCATTCGGAAAGGCTTTTACCAAATTGCCTAGTTACGTTCCTAATTTTGCTTTCAGTACGTGGTTGTTCCGCATCGCGATCAACAATTGCATCGACTACGTTCGTAAAAAACGCTTGCACCTATTATCAATCGACGATCCAGTAGAGCCAGAAAGTGACCAGGATTATACGCTTAGCTTACGCTCAAGTGTTTTGAATCCAGAGGAAATTGTTATTCGCAACCAACGCCTCAAGTTAATGCGTTCGGTAGTGAATAGACTAAACAGTAAGTATCGTTTGATGATTGAACTACGTTATTTCGAAGAGCTTAGCTACGACGAAATAGCTACGGAATTGAACATGCCGCTTGGCACCGTCAAAGCACAATTGTTCAGAGCCAAGGAAATGTTATTCGATCTTTTACAAAAGCCAGGAGCAAGCGCTCATTTCGAAACTACACGCAAACGAGTTTAATATAGCCTTCAGGGAGGTAGAGGAATGAATAATTGATGGCGGAATAAACAAGTAATACTAAGTGAAAACTTAGATTCAAGTTTTACTCTTCATCTTCATAATCCCATGATAGATCAATTATTCGTTCCTCACCAAATTGCCCTCAGCTCAACCAAAAGTCATCCCTAAACACTAATCGCAATTTACTGGAGACTGGTCGCCATTTCAATTTACTTGATAGGCACTAATTACCAGCAATTAGCGAATAGTAACACAAAGTCAATTTATCGTCGACTTATTAACAATAAGTTGACGTAATGTATGTCTTCTTCAAAGTATTACACTTTGGAGAAGACATTTTTTATTAGCACATTCCCAGGATCTTACTATATTTTGCTCATGCACGCAATTTCTCTTGTGTAAATGGTAGATGTATTTGAATCATCCTTATTTTGATGAAGCAAGTTGAATTTGCACAAAACGAAACGGAATCAGACATAAAATGAGGAAGGAACTTTATATACTCATAGGCCTATTGGGGCTGAGCGCTTCGGCTATTGGCCAAATATGTCAAGGCAACTTAGGGGAAAATATTTTCACGCAAGGAGATTTTGGGAAAGGAACTGCTAATATTCTCCAGATTAATCCACAAATCGCCCCCGGCTATAGCTACACTACCGATCCCCCTCCAAACGATGGAGAATACATGATTACCAACGACCTGAAGCAATGGTCATCCAATTTTGTCTGGATGGAAATTGAAGACAATAGCCCTGATCCCGATGGTTATATGATGGTGGTCAATGCCAATTATACACCCGGACTTTTTTATCAGCAAGAGGTAGATGGACTTTGCGAGAATACGCTTTACGTTTTTTCGGCCGACGTCTACAACTTAAAACCAACCGGCTCTGATCGAACCAGACCCAATATTTCTTTCTTGATTGATGGGAATATCGTGTATGAGTCAGGAGATGTACCGGAGAATGAACGATGGAATACCTATGGTTTTACCTTCACTACCCCGGCTGGGCAAACAGCCGTTACCTTATCGCTGCAAAATAATGCACCCGGTGGAAGTGGGAATGATTTAGCTTTGGATAATATTTCTTTCCGACCCTGTGGCCCCGAGGCATTGATTCTACCCACCGAAGTGGCCAATATCTGTGAGGATGGATCTCCGATTGCGCTCGAAGCGACGATACTTGGGGACCAATACGATAATCCAAATCTTCAATGGCAGCAGAGTTTTGATGAAGGGCTAAGCTGGACAAACATTAACGGTGCTACCTCCAGTACTTACACCCACACCAACCTAGCGGGTGGGTATTACTATTACCGTTATCTACTGGCTAATGATCCTGGCAATCTATTGAATTCGAAATGTCGAGTGATCTCCAATGTAAAAGTGGTGTATGTTATTCCCAAGTTTTATACCATCGTTGATACACTATGTGAAGGCCTTAGTTTTACATTGGGAGACAAATTGTATTCGGCCACAGGAATTTATACGGATAGCTTGAAGACGGTTATTGGTTGTGATAGTATTGTTGATCTACATTTGACGATCCTCCCCGATGAGCAAATAGATGCTGCTTTTAGTATAGAAAACCCTAGTTGTTCCTATTTGGAAGATGGCAGAATTGAACTGTTGGAGATATATAATGGTGTAGGGCCTTATTCGATTTATATTAATGATGAGCCTAGTTTAGCAGGAGGTAGTCTATCCAATTTATCAGAGGGCATTTATGATTATTCTATTACAGATAGGTATGGATGCCTTTTTGAAACAACGCTTGCCGTTGAAAAGCCGATTCCTTTTGAGATAGATTTTGGCCCCGATATCGTAGTTGATTTAGGCGAAGTCGTGGAATTAAGCCCTTCCTTTTCACTGCCCGTAGCCAGTTACCAATGGGATCCTGCGGATGAAGTCGGTTGTGAAATGGACTGCGAAACGATTAATTGGATACCTAGTCGCTCCCAAACCTTGTACATGACAGCGACCTCCACCAAAGGCTGTACGGCTACTGACTCTATTTCTGTAAAGGTTAACAAGGTCCGCAAAGTCTTTATACCCAATGCGTTTTCTCCCAATTTTGATGGAATCAATGATTATTTCACGGTCTATGGTGCTATACCGAATGTGACAGAAATTGAGGGGTTGATGATTTTCGATCGCTGGGGAGAATTGGTTTTTGATAAGGGTGCCTTTCTCCCCAATGAACCCAGTATAGGCTGGGATGGAAGCTTTAGAGGAAAGGTACAGGATAAAGGAATCTACACTTATGTCACCAAAGTGCGGTTCTTGGATGAAGAGCTTGTTGTATATTCGGGCAGTATTACTTTAATTACTGTCTCTTATACACATCTCCGAGCCCACGAGACCGAGGC
>CAJXUM010000553.1 GCA_913060855.1 uncultured Lewinella sp.
CTACACTATCCTCTTCGTCGGCAGCGTCAGATGTGTATAAGAGACAGGGCCAGACTTCTTTTCCTTTGGCGGGGTCCTTGTTTTCTTTTAAACAGCATGGGCAGTCGGGTGCTTGGATGAGTGAGTTATTGCCGCATCAAGCCAAGATTGCGGATGAGTTGTGTTTTATCCATTCTATGCATACGGATGCTATTAATCATGATCCGGCCATTACTTTTATCCAAAGTGGTTCGCAATTTCCGGGGCGCCCATCGATGGGGTCCTGGATTGATTATGGACTAGGGAGTGACAATGAAAACCTTCCCGCTTTTATCGTTTTGATTACTAAAAACGCCGGTGGACAACCACTCTATTCTCGACTGTGGGGCAACGGATTTCTCCCTTCTCAACACCAAGGGGTGCAGTTTCGCGCGGGGAAAGATCCCGTGCTATATCTCAATAACCCGCCGGGTGTTAAGCCAGAAGATCGCAAGTTGCAACTGGATCTGCTGCGCCAAATGCAGGAAGGGCAATTTGCTGCATTTAAAGACCCTGAAATTGAAGCGAGAATTGCCCAATACGAAATGGCTTTTCGCATGCAAACTTCAGTGCCCGAAATCACCGATACCACTAAAGAACCAGATCACATTTATGATTTATATGGCGCCGATTCTAAGATTCCGGGCACCTATGCCGCGAATTGCCTCTTGGCGCGTCGTTTGGCTGAAAAAGGAGTGAAATTTATCCAATTATACCATCGAGGTTGGGACCATCATGATAATCTGCCTAGCAATATCAAACGGAAATGTAAAGAGACAGATCAGGCTTCTGCGGCATTGATTACCGATCTTAAACAGCGAGGTTTATTGGAAGATACCTTGGTGATCTGGGGCGGAGAATTTGGGCGTACCAATTATTCCCAAGGCACGCTGACCAATACCAATTACGGCCGAGATCATCATCCCAAATGTTTTAGCCTGTGGATGGCAGGGGGAGGTGTCAAGAAGGGAATCCGCTATGGTGCCACCGATGATTTTAGTTATAATGTAACGCAAAACCCCGTGCATGTGCACGACTTTCAAGCGACGATCATGCATCTGATGGGTATTGATCACGAACAATTTACGTATAAATTCCAAGGGAGAAGATATCGCCTAACAGATGTGCATGGAGAGGTGGTGAAAGATGTTTTGGCTTGATGAAGAGCCATACTACAGGACAAATAGGGTTTATCAGATGAAAGTTGAAGGTTTATGGGCTTAATTCCTTGGCATAAACCTTCGACCCTAAACTTTTAAACCTGGTTGGAGTAAAATGTCCATTAGTATGATGAAGTGACCTTGTATCTGTATTTCCGACTTGATAATAGGCTGCAATGAAGATCAAAACAATAAAGAGATGTATACTATTCTACATTAGTCCATTGATGATATGGTTACTAATGTGCAGTTGTAGTTCCTCCCTTCCAGCAGAGGTAGAGTTGGCTTATGAAAGTCTGCCAGCACAACTGGATTTCAATTTTCATATTCGGCCACTATTGGCGGATCGATGTTATCAATGTCATGGACCAGATGACAATACGCGAGAAGCTGGGTTTCGATTAGACCAAGAAACAGCCGCTTTTGCACCTTTAACGGAATCTGGCGGTCGCGCTTTCGTCAAAGGGAGCTTGGGGAAAAGTGTGGCTTGGCAACGAATTATTTCGACCAATCCAGACCTCCAAATGCCTCCTCCGGCCTCTCATCTTAGTCTTTCTCCCTACGAAAAAGCACTTTTGGCTAAATGGATAGAAGAGGGAGCGGAATGGAAAGAGCATTGGGCGTTTATTCCTCCTCAAAAACAAGCCCTTCCTGCCGTCGAAAATGAATCGACTCAAAACTTTATCGATCATTTTATCCTAGCTAAGTTAAAGGAAAATGACCTGTCACCAGCGCCACCAGCGGACAAAGAACGCCTGATTCGTCGACTCAATATGGACTTGACAGGCTTACCGCCCTCGATCGCCGAGATCGACGCCTTTTTAGCCGATAACACACCCGACGCTTACGAAAAACTGGTCGATCGCTTGCTCCAAACAGATGCGCATGCCGAGAGAATGGCCATGGAATGGCTGGATGTAGCTCGTTTTGGCGATACCCAAGGATTGCACCTGGATGCGGAGCGGTACAATTGGCCCTGGCGGGATTGGGTGATAAATGCTTTTAAAGAAAATATACGGTATGACGATTTTATTACTTGGCAGATCGCGGGAGATTTATTGCCAAATGCTAGCAGGGAACAAAAACTAGCTACGGCTTTTAATCGGCATCATCCGACCTCCGCTGAAGGAGGGATTGTGGATGAAGAATATCGTCAAAAATATGTACAAGATCGAACGAATACAGTGGCTACGGCCTTCTTGGGTTTAACCATGGAATGTGCGACTTGTCATGACCATAAATTCGATCCCATTTCCCAGAAGGAATACTATGAGATGTCAGCTTTCTTCAACAACATCAAGGAAATTGGCTTGGTCTCTGAATTCAGGGTGAGTAAAGACGGGAAAGGCCCTGTATATGCAGCTGGCCCAGTGCTTTTACTACCCGAACCAGCGGCAGAAATGACCATGGATAGCCTGTCGGAGGCCATTGAAGCGGTACGAAAGCAACAAACAGCAATAGAAACGAACTTAGCGGTTACTAAAGCGTATATAGAAGCGCTGGAGGATCGGGCCATAAAAATCCCCAATGCAACAGCTTCCTTCTCTTTTGAATCTGTGCAGTCACATACGATGAAGTATGGCGTTGTTCATCGGATACAAAACAATATTCCTATTGATAAAATGGTTGATGGCAACCCTAAAGCGGTTGCCTGCGGTAATCCCGAAGTGGTAAAAGGGAAGTTGGGGAATGCCTTGCGATCTCCGAAAGAAATTGACCTGGTCTTCTTAAAGGACGTGGGCAGTTTCGAACTGCACGAGGCCTTTTCGGCTGGCGCTTGGATGCATACGGAAAACGAAAACGAAAACCAGACCCTTATGGGGAATGGAGGGGAGACGGGAAATGCCTGGCGAGGCTGGGATTTATTCTTAGATACCTTGAGTCGCCCATCGATTAAGCTCACCAGTATTTGGCCGCATAATTATATGCAGATTACGGCAGATGTCTCGATCCCAAAAGACGAATGGCACCACCTGTTTTTTACCTACGATGGCTCAGCGAAGGCCGATGGTTTGCAATTGTATGTCGATGGAAAAAAGGTAAATACAGTCACCAATTATGACCACCTATATGGAACGATAGTTCGAGACTTTGTAAGAGGGGAGGAGTGGAAGTCCAGGCCTTTGATGGTCTTTCGAAGTGGCCGCTTTTATAGCGGCGAGAATGGAGTGTTTAAGGGAAGTATTGATGAGGTTAAGCTTTTTGATCAATGGCTGAGTCCGCTAGAAGTCGCCGCGATCGTGCAAGCAGATGCACCAGATATAAAGTTAGCGGCCAGCACCAAGGAAGATTATCTAGCTCATTATCTTCAGCGAGAAAATCCGACTTATCAAAACCTCCAGGGGAATTTGCAAAGCTTGCTGGCACAAAAATTAGCCGTGATGAAGGACGTACCCGAAATCATGGTGATGCAAGAAATGCCGACTCCTCGCAAAACTTTTGTCTTGAGCAGAGGGCAATATGATGCACCAGCAGAGGAAGTTTTTGCCGCCACACCAGAGCAAGTCTTATCCTTTCCCGAGGAGCTACCAAGAAACCGCCTAGGCTTGGCAGCATGGCTGGTAGATGAAAAGAATCCACTGACAGCCCGAGTGGCTGTTAATCGATATTGGCAAATGATCTTTGGTCAGGGAATCGTAGATACGCCACATGATTTCGGCACGCAGGGCGCCTTACCTTCTCATCCGGCTTTATTGGATCAATTGGCCTTGCATTTTGTCAGTACGGGCTGGAATGTTCGGGATTTACTCAAAACCATGGTCTTGTCATCCACCTATCGGCAATCCTCTGTCGCGACGGCCTCAGATTTAGAAAAGGACCCTAAAAATATCTTCTTAGGAAGGGGGGCAAATTATCGACTACAAGCCGAAATGATAAGGGATAATGCATTAGCTGCTAGTGGTCTGCTCACTCAAAAAGTCGGTGGCCCTAGCGTAAAACCCTATCAACCCGCAGGTATTTGGGACTTTGGTGGCCTGGTCTCTGGGCGTTACCAAGCAGATTCGGAGGAGGATCTCTATCGGAGAAGCATGTATACCTATATTCGTCGTACTTCTCCTCACCCGGCGATGGTCGCCTTCGACGGCCCCAATCGACTTGTTTGCACCATAAAACGGGAAAATACCAATACGCCGCTGCAGGCTTTGGTGCTCCTCAATGATCCACAATTTGTGGAGGCAGCCCGGGTATTGGCCCAGCGGATGCAGGAAGAGGGAGGTGATGGATGGGAATCGCAAGCCCAATATGGATTCCGTTTGCTTTGCGGCAGAAAGGCCAAGGACAGCGAAATGGCACTGATGAAAAAACAATATGAATTTGCCCTGAAAAAATACCAGGACAATCCAACGGAAGCCGCAGATTTATTGGCGGTAGGTGAGTACCCCTTTGATTCCGGTTTGGACAAGATAGAAACGGCAGCTTTGGCCATGGTGGCTAGTACGATGATGAATTTTGATGAGGCTTATATGAAAAGGTGAAACTTCAGAAGTGAGGTGGTTGATATTAGGCAGCTAGCTTCATATCAACTTCATCATTTTGGGATGCATTAAATTGTGGACTTCCTAATTTAAAAATTAAAATTGAACAATAATTCCTTACTCTTTATACCGCTTTTTATTGCTCATAATTTGGGCATTTTCATGGCATTGCCTTCGGCGACTTCCTTTTTTACATTCGCCAAAAAAAGGAAGCAAAAAACGCTTGGCAAAAAAAACTCGATCCCTCAAACAGTTTTTTGCCGGGCCGCCCGCATACGGCGTAGCCTAACGGCTACAGATTGTAGTGTCTTGGCTAGCGCCAAGGGGCTTAATCGCCCCACGGGGCATATACCCTGATTGATACAAGTCGATGAGTTGTTTTAAGTACTTGATTATCAACAAATTGACATTGCGTCTAAACGGAGAGATGAAGCCAGTGGCCCTATTCATTTTAGTGAAGAGTTAGCCCAAGATTTGTTAAAAACGGTATATTGTTTGAGCTCTGTCTCTTATACACATCTCCGAGCCCACGAGACCGAGGCTGATCTCG
>CAJXUM010000554.1 GCA_913060855.1 uncultured Lewinella sp.
ACGAGATCAGCCTCGGTCTCGTGGGCTCGGAGATGTGTATAAGAGACAGTTTCTAGTCAATGCCAATGAAGAGGAGGATCAATGGGAAATCCCTGGCGGACAGCTTTCTATGCAGGATACACAGCCTCTCTTGGACGAAGATCGCCTCATTGAGTTAGATCCAGTTGAAAAAACAAAAGGGGAGCTAGAGGAAGCATTAGCCGTCGAGGGAGATTGGCACGAAATTCCTTCCCTAAAAGGAATGTTGTATGAAGATGCAATCCAACTTAAGGAAACGCTCAAAGACATGGAAAACGGTACTTTCTTTGTCGTTAAAGAAGCCTTCAAGAAAGTTTTACCTCATCAATACAAATTTCTGAAGGAGCTCAAAGACGTTTTACTAGATCGAAATTCCATCAAAGATTTATAGTATTTACGCCGCCGCCTGATTAGTTGATCATCTTACATTTCGCTACAAATAACACTCAGTAGCTAAAAGGGGGCCTCTATTTTTACCCATTCTTTCAAGTATTCTTTTAATTTAGCGCCATGACTAGCCCGTGCTAGTTTAGAGCACGTATGGGCAAGCATGATTAGCCGGAAGTGAGCAAATTTTATTTTAACAAGGCAGGTTTTATTGCCGATGGTTCTCAGTAAATGGGGGCACAGGCGAAAAAACCAAGGTAAGATAAAAGAAAGTTAGCCGCTTGGAAGCAATCAAGGCCTACCCAAACATGCACAACACTCTCTACACCCATTTTCATCCCTTAAAACTGAAAGATGCATTATTCAGTGACTTGTTTGAATAGTCTCAAAATTGCCCTTGTAGGTCTTTTTGTCTTTCTGTCCCAAACCTGCCTGCTCAGTCAAACACCAAATCTGAGCAATCCTTCTGCCTGCCGGCTAGGCCTTGCCATTACGGATAATAATTGCCCTGATGGAGAAGTGTTTTTTCAACCGAATGCCTTCAATATTAATGTGACCAACGCACCAGGTACTCAATTGGGCGTAGACGTATACTTGAAAGAGGTACATCTGTTGATTAATCACACATGGGATAATGATTTGGATATCAGTCTAGTATCGCCTAATGGAACTAGTGTGTTATTGACTGCCGATAATGGTGGTGGAGATGATAATTTCGGTGATACGCTAGCCGTCGATTGTTCCTTGCATACTGTTTTCGCAATAGCGGCTTGCCAATCGATTACCGATGGGAATGCCCCGTTTTTGGATAATCCTTATGCGCCTGAAGAAGATTTCTATACCTATAATGATAGCATCACAAATCCCAATGGGACTTGGCAGTTACTCATTTGTGATGATGCAGTCAATGATGCGGGGACCTTGGAGTATGTCAACCTGGTGTTTGAACCGATTAGCTGCTTGCCGGTGCTGGCAGCGACAGTGCTCAATGTAGATACAACTTCGGTCTTATTGGGCTGGGAACCTGGTTTCTGTGGAACGACAATTATAGAGTATGGCCCCGTCGGTTTTACACCGGGCGTCGATTCTCTACCAGGACCGCAGGGCGCGATCGATTTTGCGATCTGTAGTCCCTATGTGTTGCGGTCATTGCAAGAAGAAACCACCTATGATATTTACCTTCGTCGATATTGCCCCGAGACCGGTACCTTTTCTCTCAATACTTGCGGCGTTTCGGCGACTACCAGCTGCCAGCCTGCCTCCATTACTATCATTGAAACCTTTGAAGGAGAGGAAGATTGTATCGAAGATTGCGGCACAGCCTGCCGCTTAGAGGGGTTGTGGCGTAATGCTGCTTCAGCAGATTTTGATTGGATTGTCGGAAGCGCTGGGACCCCTACGCAGGGTACCGGGCCGACAGATGATGTACCAGGAGGAGGACATTATGTGTACCTGGAAGCCACGGGGTCCACCTGCGCGGAAGGAGCAGAGGCGCATTTGTTATCTAGCTGTGTCCTACTCGACAAGCAAGGGACAGATACCTGCCATGTTTCATTTAACTACCATATGCGAGGGATCGATATTGGCACACTGCGCTTGGAAGTATCCATCAATGGAGGCTTCAATTGGCGGACAGTTTGGGAAAAATCAGGTCCACAGGGCGTTGATTGGCAAAAGACCTATTTGAGCTTATCTGATTTTACAGATGGCGCATTGCTTCAATTTAGATTTGTAGGGGTGAAGGGGGGAGGCTCGAAAGGAGATATTGCCTTGGATAATATTGTATTTTATGGATCGCAAAATTTGGGCTATCCCGATCAACAATACTTTGTGGATAATGACAATGATGGCTATGGTAATCCTGGCCTTTATGTCCTCAGTTGTAGCCAGAATCCGCCCGCTAATTATGTGGCGAATGATGAGGATTGTGATGACATGGATGAATTCATCAATCCCGGCGCCTCCGAAATTGCCTGTGATGGAAAAGATAATAACTGTAATGGTATTGAAGACGATGCCAACTTGCCTCCACCGACAGTCACCAACGATACGATCTGTTCGGGAGAACCAGCCCTTATCTCAGCTACGCCTGAGTTTGGAGGGTTCATTTTTTGGTATGATAGCCCAGATAGTGAGGAGTTGATCTTTTTTGGAGAAGATTTCGAACCTATCTTACCAGAGAATAATTCACCTGTACCGATTGAATATACCTTTTACGCAGAGGAGTTTGCTTTTCAGGAAGCAGGCGATTGTAAATCTGTGCTTCGAGCGGCAGCTACGATTATTGTCAACCCCAATCCAAACCTAGAAATACCAGCGGCCCCAGGCATCTGCCCGGGAGATACCATTGACCTAACCAGTTTGACCATAGGTGATGCTAATTTTACGGGGGCTACGCTTTCCTTTCACTCGACTTTTCCTACTACAGCCGGAAATGTACTGACGGACACAAAGGTAAGCCCACCCAATAATCAGTTTTACTACTTACAAGCCGCTAATAACTATGGTTGTAGTGATCAAGATAGTATTGAGGTGATTGCCCAATCTGGGCCGGCTTTAATTATTAGCCCAGCCGACTCCTTTTCTATTTGCCGGGATGGGACGGCTACGATCAGTGTACAAGCCACGGAAGGTGAATCCCCTTATGGCTATTTCTGGAGTACAGGTAGTGATGAAACGACATTGGATGTAAAGTCAGCTTTTCTGCCTGGAACCATGGATGAATATTACCTTACCGTAACAGATGCAGAAGGTTGTTTTTCTGTTGATACTGTTTTGGTAAGCACGATTAATAGTATTGACTCGGTGCGAGTAGTAGTGAGTAATGTCACGACTTGTAGCGGCACAGATGGAGAAATCCTCATGGTTCCCCTAAGTGGCCAGGCGCCCTTTACTTTCGACTGGTCGGGGAGCACCGGGATAACTGGCAGTCAAGGCGGCGTAAGTGATACCATGAGATTGACTGGACTAGATCAGGGAGGATACCGAGTGACGATTACTGATAGTTCACCTGAAGCTTGCCAGTTTATTTTGCGGAATGTATTGGTACAAGGGCCGGCAGCGGTAGTCAATGATATTGATGTGGAGGCGGTCTCTTGCTATAATCAAGGAGATGGCAAAATTTGTTTGGATGTGACGGGTACCAATCCCTCTTATCTATGGAGTACAGGGGATACTACCTTGTGTATTGATAGTTTGAGTGGAGGCTTGTATTCGGTCACGATTACAGATGATCCCTGTCAGACGATTCTTACTGATATTTTGGTAGAAGAACCTGATTCCCTGGTGATCAAGCCTACACTAGAAATGCCGACTTGCCACGATGCTTCGGATGGAGCGATTACTGTGGCCTTCTTTGGCGGGACTACTCCTTATAACCTAAGTTGGTTTAATAGCCAATCTAGACCCCGCTTGCCAGATCTAGAGGAGGGTACCTATGCGATTACCTTAACCGATGGCAATGCTTGTGTACTCAGTGATACCATCTCTTTATTGGCTCCTGACAGTTTACAGGTGAAGCTAGACTCATTCGCTAATATGAGCTGTAAAGGCATTCAGGATGGCTTTATTCGCGTGTCAGGAGAAGGTGGGACTTCACCCTATTCCTATCTTTGGAGTACAGGAAGTCGATCCTCTGCCATCGCCAACTTAATCAATGAAGAATACAGTGTCACCATTACTGATTTTAATGGTTGTTCCGTTTCGGAGAGCTTCACCGTCATTGAGCCAGATAGCCTTTCTCTTTTAGTAGTGGCAGAACAGCAACCGCTTTGTTCGGGAGATAATACAGGGATTTTGGAAATAGGTGCTTTAGGGGGAACAGCTCCCTATTCTTTCTTCTGGGAACATGGCCCGGAAGGCGCCCGACTGGAAGGACTTGAAATAGGAACTTACATTGTACGAGTCGTAGATGCCAAAGGATGTGAGAGTTTGCCTTTCCGTATAGAGTTAGATCCTCAGATTGAATTAAATCTAGCCTTAGCCATTACCGCTCCGCCTTGTGTAGGGCCAGAGACGGGGAGCATACTACTAACGCCTGTCGGTATAGGCCCATTTCGGTTTCAATGGGAACGAGGAGATACTACGGCTTTGTTAGACAATATTGGCGTAGGGGACTATGGAGTGAATATTCAGGATGGGCAGGGTTGTAGTTATGATACCGTTTTTACGGTGGCGGCTCCACAAGTTTTTGATTTGGATGTTGATATGGATCAGCCTTCTTGCTTCGAGGTAGAAGATGGTGGCTTTGACGTGTTGTTGTTAGCGGGAGGCACTGGTGCTATCACTGTCAACTGGAGTGATGGAGGAACGGGAACGGACCGGGATGGCCTTGGAGCAGGTGATTATTCTTTTGTAGTCAGTGATGCCATTGGCTGTACCTCGATTTCAGATACCTTAAGTCTGA
This sequence comes from uncultured Lewinella sp., assembly GCA_913060855.1. Taxonomy (GTDB): domain Bacteria; phylum Bacteroidota; class Bacteroidia; order Chitinophagales; family Saprospiraceae; genus DT-111. Next base: position 4,811 of record CAJXUM010000554.1, read on the forward strand.
GCTACCCAGAACGTTTACGGGTCATTACAGAAGCGATCAGTCCGATAGCCTGTACCGGAGATTCGACGGGCTTTATCGAAACCAATATTGTTGGTGGAACAACTCCTTATTCGATCAACTGGGTGGGCACTAATACGACGACAGAAGATATTTTCGATTTAGCAGCGGGTGCTTATCGTTTGCGCGTATCGGATGCAAATAGTTGCCCGATTGATACTACCTTTTTGATCGACGAGCCTGCGCCCTTGAATTTGGAAGTAGCGCTCTTACAGGGCGGGGGCTGTGATCCTAGCAGCGCAGCGGATACGCTAGTGGCCTTAGCCATTGGGGGTACTGGACCTTATACCTGTCTCTTATACACATCTGACGCTGCCGACGAAGAGGATAGTGTA
>CAJXUM010000555.1 GCA_913060855.1 uncultured Lewinella sp.
GGCAGCGTCAGATGTGTATAAGAGACAGATCTCCTGTAATATGACGGATATCTTCCAATAAGGCCGAACCAGGTTGCGTAAGGCGATCTTCTAATTGAGTCGTGTTTTTCATAAATATTGGGTTCCAGTTAGAAGAAAATAGACTTGATATTATACATGGCTAGAAATAACAAAATGCCCAATCCAAGGAATGGAATGATGTTATTTGTTCGCGTATTGGTGGCCTCCCCCATTACTTTTCGATCATTAGCCACCAATAATATAAAAATAGCAGCAGCTGGAGCAATAATGATCGTCAGTGCTTGTGCAAAAATAATCAATTGTAGGGGTAAGCCCCCATATAATAGCGCTATCGTGGCCCCAAATAAGATAACGCCCACGATACATAACCTAACTTTCCAGGAACTCAAGGATCGCCCCAGTCCCAATGAATCGGCTAAAAGTGCACCGCCAATGGTAGCATTTCCAATCAACGAAGAAAAGGAGGCCGCAAAAAAGCCGACCATAAAGGCTACTGTAGCAAACCGCCCAAAGAGTGGCTCCAAGGCCAAGCCTAAATCAGAAGCCGCTTTCACCTCAATATCTGCCTGGTGCAGAATAGCTGCGGCAACAATCAGGATCATACTGCTGAGTAGCCCGAGTATGATGATACCATTTCGACTTTCCTTTATGGCCGTTGGATAATCTGCTTCCGCCCAGCCTTTTTCTTGCACCAAATAAGATTGATAAAAGGCCGCCACCGTAGAAAAGCTGGAAGCGACCAAGGCGATGGTCAATAATTCACTCCCCTTGGGCAAGCGGGGAATAAAACCATTTGCCAATGAACCCAAATTGGGCTGACTTAGCAATAGGGTGAGCAAAAAGGAAACCAGCATCAATAAGACCAGTCCGATCATTATTTTTTCCAGAATCTGGTAGAAAGAGCGAAAAAATAAGAGCACAATTGCCAATAGCGCAAAGAAAATCACCCAAGGGGGAGTCCCAGAACCAGATAATTCTGAGAAAGCTAGTCCCGCCCCAATAGCGTTCCCAGCCTGAAAAGAGGCAGTAATTCCCAGCATTCCCAGGCCTAGTAAAATAGCCGATAACCCACCGTACTGCTTTCGAATATGATCCATTAGTGTGCCTTCCACTTTAAGTCCGATCCGAGAGGCCATTCGTGTATAGGCTATCATAAATACGACTAGTACTGGGATTACCCATAAAAGTTGGAATCCAAATCCGGCCCCTAATTTAGTGGTTACGGTAAGACTGCCAGGGCCAAAGATGAGGGCGGCCGTGATCAGTCCTGGACCAAGTTTTTGAATGCGTTTAGGCAAGGCGATTTTCATAAAGCTCTTTTGCCCAAAATACTACAAATTTTGCTTTAGCATAAGAGTGTGTCTAAAATTAGCGCACCACTTTAATAATAAAAAATCACCTTCTCAACTATCCGCTGGTCGTTTACCACCGAGCGAGAGGTTCCTTTTTGTGCAACCTCTCCCGCTTCGAATACGATGGGGATTTGGATATCTTCGATCAGGTATTGATTTTGCCCCATAGGGGAGAGTTTAAATGTACCAACGCCAGTTTGTAAAATCAAGTCTTTCTCCTGGAGGGCAATCCCTACTTTTTTCAAAAATGGATGCTGGTATTCTCCGATTAGCTGTTTAGCAGCAACTAGATCAAGTGCCTGCGTTTTCTGCTGCTCAGGAACAGCTAGAGTTTCCAAATTAGCCTTGGAATTAGCTTCCTTTGTCTTGGCTTTTAGCAATCGCTTCACCAATGATAGAATGGCCTCATCAGCGACATCTTGATTTTGATAAGTGTCTACCAAATGCACAATCACCATATCTTGCTCCGGGATTACATACAACCGCTGTCCACCCGACCCAGACGCATAATAAAGCGTATTCCCATCTATAGGAGGGGCTATCCACCATAGCAAACCATAGCCGCCCCGCCCTTGAAAGCCTCGTCCTAGCTCCGCAGTATGCACCCTAGTACTTTCTGTCACCCACTCAGCAGGAATCAATTGCTCGCTCTTCCATTTGCCTGCTCGAAGAAATAAAAGGCCAAAGCGAGCCATATCCCTGGCAGACATCTTAAATAGATAGGCAGGATGGATAGATTTATCTTTCTCGAAACGATAATAGGTATCGAATAATCGAAAGTCCTCCATTTGCAAAGGAGCTGCAATGCGTTTGTGGAAAGCCGTAAATAGGTCCTGTTGGGTTTGCTGTTGAAAAATGGTAGACAAAGCGTTGAAATCCCAATTGTTGTAGTACCAAAACGTGCCTGGATCATGGGAACCTCGTGCGGGCAGATACTTCGCCATGCCTTTTGGAGAGAAGGCAGCAGGGAGGTAAATACCTGACTTGGCACGCAATAGGTCAATGATTTTGGCCTTTTTCTCTGTACTGGTCAAGGCTTGAATGTCATCGATCGCTAGGCTTTCTAGGTTTTGTTGGAGATCAATTTGACCTTCTTCTGCAAAAATGCCAAATAAGGCACTTAGATAGCTTTTCCGAATAGAGGCTTGTAGATACCTGCGATCGGGTGATCCCCAGGCCACTACTACTTTCCCCGCTTGAACGACGAACATTGTACTACCTCCTTGCTTCTCAAATTGCTGTTTTACCTCCGCCAATTGAAGTTCATCAAAACCGGCATCGGCAGCTTTATCGTAACTCATCCAGTGTTTGGCAGGAAAATGAAGGTCTTGCGACATGACCAATGGGTTGGCTAGTAAACAAAATAGTATACACAAAATGTTAGACTTACTCATAATAGATCGTTTTCTATTTAAGTAGCTAGCATTCGGCAAGATTAGCAAGCCTAGGGACATGCGGCTTGTCCTAAATAGGAAAAAGGGGACAAATTAACGCGAATTAGTACTTTTCTTTTCGGTAGGTGGCGGGCGTTTTTCCAGTAGCTGCTCTAAATATTCGGTAAAAGGCTGAGCGCGATGGAAAGCCAGCTTCATGGCCAATCGCCTCTAGGGTAAGGTGCTGCCACTCGGGATCAATTAACATGGATTGGACCTTCTGCAATCGCCAGCGGTTGATATAATCTGTAAAACTCAAACCATAAGATTCTTGGATGAGTAGAGTTAATTGATTGGGTGGCATGTCCAAGGCCAGAGCTAATTTATTTCTATTGAGTAGTGGATCGCGATAACGTTCTTCTTCTTGCATTAGCACTTCCAAAGCCTGCTGCTGTAATTTCCGATTTTGAAGATCAAAAGCGCGTACTTTTTTGCGGTGTTTTGCTCGCTTAGGCCATAAGGACGAGCGCTGTAGTCCTATAAAAGTGATGAGGTAAAAGCTACAAGCTGCGGCCGAAGGCACAATCAGTAGTAAGGCATCCCATTGTACAAAGGCGAAGCGGAGCCATTGTCCGACACATAGAAATACGAAAAAGTAAAGTAATAGGGTCACCCAGTTTTGTGATTGTTGCCTTCCCTTCCGATACGACTCGCTGAAGTAGTATCCTGCTGATAAAAGGACATAAATTTGAAAATGAGCAATGACCGCATAAAAAGGAAGACGTATCAGCGAAAACGGTCCCAAAGCACTAGCTACCTCCATCCCTAACCAAAGAAAAGCAGGTAAAAAATGAATTCCTACTTGGAATGAGGAGAAACGTTTCTCCTCTACTTGAAAACGGGTGTACCAATAAAACATCGGCCCAGTGAGAAGCGTAACAAAAACTTCGATGGTTTTCATCCATCGTCTTTCATGCACCAATCCACTGTTGACCATAGTCACCAGTATCATTATTACTATACTAGCGAAAAACAGGCCACTTAACAACCATTCCTTATTAGGTTGTTTACCAGCCCGGACCAAGATCATCGCGGTAATCAATATACCTTGGACAATTCCTGCCAAGCTAATCACAAATAGAAAGTCCTTAATTTCCATATGCAAATTTATTCTCTTTTTCCGATTGAGGGTATGTTTGGGCAGGCTTCAATTTCCTCCAACCGTATATTTCAAGAGTAGTCATTCTTTTTTATCTTCGTACTATTAGAATTTAGGCATGACTACCCAATAGAGCGTAAAATATGGCCCTCTGACAGTTCATAATTTAGACCGCATGAAGTGATGGTTTTGTATACCTCGTCTCTCCCTGAAAACCTAGGCCCAAGGATAGCGCAGGTAAAAAATCTATCTGGCTAGCAAACAGGCACCTGCAAGAGCGGGGAATTATCTCTTCAGCATTATATTTGACACATCACATTTTCAACAATAGCATAGCATGACAAAAAAAATACTACTTAGCATCGTAGTCCTGAGTATCATTTCGGCTGCAGTTTTTGCACAAACGGCAGCTGTAGAATCGACCATGACCACTCGCTACGAGCAGGCCGTACAATTCTTGGGGTCCAATACCCGCTCCTTAGTCGACCGCAGTGGGGTACGACCGGTTTGGCTCGATGACGGTACCTTTTGGTACAGTGTGGCTACCCCCAGCGGCCGAGAATATGTGCTCATCAACCCTGCTGATGGGAGTCGAAAAACAGCAACTAGTCAAAAAGATTTACTAGGAGATAGCGCTAAGAAGCCAGTGGTTAGACGCCGTCGTTCTTCATTGGGCATCCCCTCGCCTGACAAAAAGAAAGAAGCATTTATCCGCGATTGGAACCTATGGGTGAAAGACCTTGCTACCCAAAAAGAAACGCAATTGACGACAGATGGGATCGAGAACTTTGGTTACGCCACCGACAACGCAGGCTGGCGCAAAAGTGATCGTCCTATTTTGTTATGGTCACCCGATTCCAAGAAAATAGCCACCTTTCAACAGGATCAACGTCATGTCAGCGATATGCACTTGGTCACTACCAATGTAGGTGCCCCTACCTTAAAAAGCTGGAAATATCCACTGCCCCAGGATAAGGACATCATTCGTATCCATCGGGTGGTCATTGAGGTAGATCAACCCAAAGTGATTCGCTTGAAGTTACCGGCCGACCCTCGCCGGGGAACCCTATGTGACGATATCTCCTGCTCAGGAGCCTTTGATGATAATGAATGGAGTACAGATAGCAAGTACTTGGCCTTTGTCTCCAGCTCCCGTGATCACAAGATCGCCCAGCTGCGCATTGCAGACGTCTCGACCGGAGAAGTCCGAGATATTTTCGAAGAGGAGGTCGCTACTCAATACCTGTCTCTTATACACATCTCCGAGCCCACGAGACCGAGGCTGATCTC
>CAJXUM010000556.1 GCA_913060855.1 uncultured Lewinella sp.
ACTATCCTCTTCGTCGGCAGCGTCAGATGTGTATAAGAGACAGGTAGTCGAGTATATCATCCAAGAGGTGACGTAGATCGTGGATGCCACCAGGGTAATTAATATTCCTATTTGAAACGCTTTCCCGAATGAAATTACGCCATCCAATTCTTCATCTCTATATTTTCGTACCGCGATAAAAATCGTGGACAAGGCAAGAATCATGGAGGCGTAACCGACTATTTCCCCGATCTTAAAGTCGAACTCCTCGCCTGAGAGCATATTAAAGATTGTCATGGGGATTATAGTTATTGCAGCAGCGATTAGGCCGTAGATCAATACCGTCTTTTTCATGGTTCTGTTTTTGTAGTTAGTAATGTTAGGCCAAAGGTAGCGGAGAAAGTTGCCGGAAGCATCACCTGAAAGTACCAATCAGATGAGGGTGAAGTAAAATCACCCGAAAGTACTAGGGAAATCGTTGGTTGTAAAACAAGAGCTAACTTAGAAGGGACAATTCCTTTCCTTTTTGAACCGCTTGTGTCCTGCGTTTTACGTCTAGCTTAGCAAATAGATTGGAAGAATGCGTCTTTACAGTATTGAGAGAGATAAAGAGTTGATCGGCAATTTCCTGGTTGGTGTGACCTTCTGCCATAAGCTGGAGCACTTCATATTCTCGTTGGCTGATACCTGCTTCGGCTAATTGTTGTGCCTTTAGTTTTTCATTTTCAACTTCCGTACTTGGCTCTTTTTCGCCAACTGGCTCTTTATTGCCGCGAAGCTTTAATCCCACCCATATCCCCACACTGGTAAACAGAAGTGCGACTAAAGTGACATAAAACTCAGTTGATAAATCGCGTAACATATAGCGATATTCTATCGACTTCAAGGCAATCATTAATAAAGCCAATCCCAAACCATATAGGATGATCGTACGACTCATAGCCCCAAAGTTAAGGCCCTTATTCGAATTTTCCAGCTGCGATGGGCTATCTATAGCATAACTTAGAACTGTTCGCTGCTGCTTCCCGGCTCTTTGAAACCTATACTACGGCTATAAATAGACAGCATTTGTAATAAAATTTACCTAATATTGTATGAAGCTGTTTAAGAATATGACAGGCTTTATCCTTTCACCCAAAAAACTTATCAATATGTCTCGTTGGATTGAAGAAAATGATCAATTGAACGCCTCTTATAGTTTTCGTGATTTCACTGAAGCTTTCGCGTTCATGACAGAAGTCGCTTTTCATGCCGAAAAAATGAATCACCACCCCAATTGGTCTAATGTGTGGAACACCGTTGAAATTCACCTGAGTACACATGATGCAGGCAATATCGTGACGGAAAAAGACCTGGTACTAGCCCGCGTAATAGATAAGATTTTCATGAAATTCGAAAAATAGTATGGATGCCTGGCCAACAATCACATAGCCAGATCTTCATCGCAAAAGAATAGTAGCCATTCTTCATTTTATTCAATCAACATTCCTTAATTTGGCCGGGTATCAAATATTCCGGTATGCAGTTCACTTCGAAACTACCCAACACAGGCACGACGATTTTTACGATTATGTCCGCATTGGCAGCAGAACATAAAGCCATAAACCTATCTCAAGGGTTTCCAAACTTCCCCACTGATCCGCATTTGAATGAACTCGTCTATCAATATATGAAAGAGGGTTACAATCAATATGCACCCATGGCTGGGGTCCCTGCATTACGAGAAATATTATCCCATAAGATTCATCAACTATTCGATTTCAAACCTGATCCAACTACAGAAATTACCGTTACGGCTGGCGCGGCACAAGGGCTTTTTACAGCCATTGCGGCTTTTGTTCATCCTGGAGATGAAGTGATCATATTGGAACCGGCTTATGACTTATACCGTCCTGCGATCGAAGTGTTTGGAGGAATACCCGTGGCTTATGAATTGAAAGCGCCTAGGTATGCGGTAGATTGGGATGAATTTGCCGGTTTGATTACACCCAAAACAAGAATGATTCTTATTAATACGCCTCATAATCCAACTGGTAGTATTTTACGAAAAGCCGACTTAGAAAAACTAGAAGCCCTAACAGCAGATACCAATATCATTGTGTTGAGTGATGAGGTATACGAACATCTCATCTATGAGGGAGAAGAACACCAGAGCGTTCTTCGTTTTCCGCAACTTCGTGAGCGCAGTCTAGCGGTTTATTCTTTTGGCAAAACCTTTCATGCGACGGGTTGGCGTATCGGCTATTGCGTGGGACCAGCAGCATTGATGGCTGAATTTCGAAAAATTCATCAATTTAATGTATTTAGTGTCAATACACCTATGCAGTATGCATTGGCCAAATACCTAGAGGATGAAAATACATACTTAAATCTTTCTTCCTTTTTTGAAAAGAAAAGAGACTTTTTCTTGTCGACCATGAGAGGCAGTCGACTGCAACCCTTACACTGTGACGGTACCTATTTCCATTTGTTTGATTACAGTAGTATCAGTCAAGAACCCGACACTGCTTTTGCTCGTCGGCTAACCACCGAATTTGGCGTAGCGGCGATTCCCGTATCCGTTTTTTACTCGGATGGGAGAGACGATAAAATTATTCGATTGTGTTTTGCTAAGACCGAGGAAATGCTCGAAGAAGCGGGCGCATTATTACAAAAAGTGTGAAACTAAGAACGTGTTTAAAATGAACAATACAATACCCAATCCGCAACAGCTTATTTATATTGCCACACTCTTGTTTTTAGGCGCTTTCAACCTTCAGGCACAACACGCTGCAACCGCCGATACAGTGAGCCTTGATCTCCTATTTGTAGGTGATATTATGGGTCACGATTCACAGATTGCTTCAGCAGAAGTGGTAAAGGATTCTATGTATGATTATACGCCTTGTTTTGAGTGGGTGCGTCCGATTATCCAAAAAGCTGATTTGGCGATTGGTAATCTTGAGTTGACATTACCGGGCAAGCCTCCTTACAAAGGCTATCCAAGGTTTCGAAGCCCTGACGACCTAGCCTTGGCATTGCGACACGCGGGTTTTGATGTGCTCGTCACTTCCAATAATCACTCCAATGATGGCGGTAAAATGGGCGTGATCAATACGATCCTAACACTAGATGATTACTACTTTTACCATACCGGAACCTTCCAAAATCAGAAAATAAGAGACGCTTATTATCCACTGATCATTTACAAAGGCCCTTTCAAATTGGCTATTTTGAATTATACCTACGGTACGAATGGCCTTCCAACAAAGGCTCCGACTATAGTCAATGAAATCGATGAAAAACAGATCGAAAAAGATATGGCAGAAGCTGAGGCTTTAGGTCCAGATGCGGTCATTGTCATTATGCATTGGGGGCAAGAGTATCAATTGAATGAGAATAGAGAACAACAGAAATTGACGGATAAAATCTTTGATTGGGGCGCCGATTTGGTCATTGGAGCACATCCACATGTGATCCAACCGGTAAAAACAAGGCCACTTCCCAAAGATGAAAATAAAACAGGCTTGGTGGCTTATTCTTTAGGAAACTTCATCTCTGGTCAACGCAAAACCAATACCGACGGTGGGCTTATGTTGGAGGTTACCTTAAAGAAAGCTTTATCGACGGGAAGTACCTTTGTGGATACGCATAATTATATTCCTGTTTGGCGATACATCGAAAAAGGAGAGGATAAAACAAGCACCTATCGACTTATTCCCATTTCTGCCTTCGAGCAAAACCCGACTTATAAAGCTAAAATCCCTACTGCAGCTTGGGAGAGCATGTCGGCTTTCGCTAAAAGAATGCGAACACATTTGGGAAAACATGATAGTTCGGAAAGAAAATTATCTTTGCCCGATCTCTTCACAGAAGACAATAACTAGTATGATTATATCTGCGATTGTGGCTACTGCCAAGAATAATGTTATTGGTAAAAATAATGACATCCCCTGGTATTTACCTTCGGATTTGAAGTACTTCAAAAGGACGACGTTGGATCACCATATTATCATGGGTAGAAAATCCTTTCAATCCATCGGTCGCCCACTTCCCAAGAGAACCAATGTTGTTATTTCGCGCAATCCGTTTTTCATCGCCTCCAATTGTGTTATGGCTGCTTCTATTGAAGAAGCACTGACTATTGCACAAGACAATGGAGAGACCGAAGCATTCATCATTGGCGGCGGGCAAATCTATGAATTGAGTCAGGCCTATTGGGACCGCGTATACCTTACTTCGGTTGATTTGGAGGTGGAAGGAGATGTATATTTCCCCAGCCTCGACTTATCCCAATGGGATTTAGTCTCCAGTGAAGCTCATCTTCCTGATGAGAAAAATGAACATGCTTACACCTTTAATATTTTTGAACGAAAGGAGGTAGATAAGTCAGAATAGGGGATGGAAACGGGGGTGAGGTAATTGCTTTGTCACCCTAGATTCTCTATCACATCCCTCGATATATAAATTATTTGCTTTATATTCATCTTCCAGATAGTCGCACTCTATTTTTTCCAGCGTTTATAAGAATAACAATTGAGTACCCTGAATCCATCACCTAGATAGATTCAACGGGTATCCTTATAGATTTTTTTTAATAAAACGCTGCTCTGATGAAAGAAGAACTCCTACACTATGTCTGGCGTATGCAACGCTTTGACTGCAATCACTTATTTACAACGCAGGGTCAAAAGGTTAATATTCTCCGTTTTGGGGATTACAATCGACATGCAGGCCCCGATTTTACCGATGCTCGCATACAATTGGATGATACGTTATGGGCTGGAAATGTAGAAATGCACCTAAAAGCGTCCGATTGGATTAGTCATGGTCATCAAAATGATACGGCCTATCAAAATGTCATTCTACATGTGGTGTTAGAAGATGATCGCCCCATACAACACCCTAGTGGCGAACACATTCCTTGCCTAGAGTTAAAATCTCGAATACCTAATAAGGTAGCCAAAACTTATCAGCGGCTACTCCGCAATGAGCATTGGATTCCTTGTCAGCAACTTTTGCATCAAGCCCCTGATATCACCCGGCAGCTATGGTTGGATCGCTTATCAATAGAGCGACTGGAAAGGCGTTGTGCTTGGATCAAAGCTATTCTTGTCCATAAAAAATATGATTGGGAGGCCTGCCTCTATCAAAGCTTGGCACGGAGTTTTGGTATGAAGGTCAATAGCTGTCTCTTATACACATCTCCGAGCCCACGAGACCGAGGCTGATCTCG
>CAJXUM010000557.1 GCA_913060855.1 uncultured Lewinella sp.
AGAGACAGGAATTGAGTTATGATCATGAAAATGGGAATCAGAAAATTGGCTTGCGTTTTCAAAACCTGCCCTTGGAGCGAGGTGCAACAATCGTCAAGGCTTATTTGCAATTCAGGGCGGATGAAACCGGAAGTGACCCTGCCAATCTCACGATAAGAGCCTCCCAAGAAGACAATGCTTCGCCTTTTACCTATGCTGATTTTACAGTCAGCCAGAGAAATCTAACGGCCGCTGGTGTACAATGGGAGCTAGCTCCATGGCTAAATCAAGGCGAACAAGATGAGGATCAACGGAGCCCAGATCTAAGATTAGTGATTAGTGAAATTATTAATCGCGAAGGATGGGAGGCAGGAAATGCCCTAGCCTTTGTGATCACAGGCAATGGCACAAGGACGGCTGAAGCTTACGAGAGTGGGCCGAACTTGGCGGCAAGATTGGTCTTGGAGGTAGAATTGCCCATCCCTAGCGAACCAATTACGGGTTTATATATCAATGAATTAATGGCAGCCAATGCATCCTACCTGGACGAATTTGGTGAAGCAGATGATTGGGTCGAATTGTATAATAGCTCAGCGGAAAGCATTAATATCGGAGGGCTTTACTTGACGGATGACTTCGACAAACCAGATAAATGGCAAATTGCCTTACCCCAGGAAGTACCTGCAGGTGGCTTTGTGGTGCTTTGGGCTGATGATGACGACGAGCAGGGTGGCTTGCATACTAGCTTTAAACTTAGTGCAGACGGAGAAGAAGTCGGGTTGTTTCAAAAACTGGGGGATGATTTTTTAGAATTGGACGCTATATCATTTGAGGCGATGTCCATCGATATTTCTTATGGTCGATTAACAGATGGTGGCTCCGAATGGGGCTATTTTGTTGATTACTCTCCAGCAATGTCTAATAATGGGGCGGCTCAGTTTTTAGATGTAGAAGTGGGCTTCTCGTTGGATGATGGCATCTATTTGGGGCAACAGACGCTCAGTCTTTCGGTACCCGATGCCGCGGCCAGTATTCATTATACCTTGGATGGGAAAACGCCTTCTATCGATGATCCATTATACGATAACCCTATCTTATTGACTACTTCTACGGTGGTCTCAGCTCGTGCTTTCAAGCCTGGGTTTGTGGGGAAACAGACGACTACTGGAGTCTACTTGATTGATGAATCAAATGACTTATTTCAACTCAATATTCAGCTTGACCCCAAGTACTTGTGGGATGAGGAAACGGGGATGTATGTGAAGGGAACAAATGGTATTACAGGCTTTTGCAGCGAGGAACCCAGAAACTGGAACCAGGACTGGGAGTATCCTGGTCAGGTGACTCTTTTTGAAGCCGATGGGCGGAAGGCCTTCAAGGTAAATGCAGGAGTGAAAATAGGAGGAGGCTGTTCAAGGGGGAGTAAGATGAAGAGCTTCAATTTCTTTTTGAGAAAAGGGCAATACGGAGATGAGAAAGTAGAATATCGATTGTTTGAGCAGTTGGATATCGATGAGTTCAAACGTTTTAAGGTACGGAATGGAGGAAATGACTTCAATCAAATGCTTTTTCGTGACGCCGCTATCCATGAATTAGTGCGCGGTCAAATGGATATGGACATTATGGCCTATCGCCCGGTTATCGTCTACTTAAATGGCACTTATTGGGGGGTATATGGTTTGAGGGAGTTTTTCAATGAAGACTATATTGCGTCCCATCACGAAGTGGATGATGAAAACTTGGATATGATTACTAACCCGTTTGCGCCTTGGGGAGAGGTGAAGGAGGGGGAGGGTGCTTCCTTTGAGGCTTTGCAGGAGTTTATTGCGGAAAATGATTTAGTCGATCCGTCAAATTATCAAACGGTAGCCGATCAAATAGACATCAATGAATTCCTAAATTATTTTATCACCCAAGTCTATATGGCGAACTACGACTGGCCCGCCAATAACATGGAAATATGGCGAGATCGTGATGGGGGAAAATGGCGCTGGCTATTTTACGATTTGGATGCAACGACCAATTATGGACAATGGAGTGTGTCCTTTCCCAATAGCAATACCTTAGATCATGCGACCACAACAGGCGGCCCCACTTGGCCTAATGGACCACAGAGTACGCTGTTTCTTCGAAAACTATTGGAAAATCCTACTTTTCAAAGCGAATTCATACAAAGGGTGTGCTCTTATATCCAGCTAGTCTTTGCTAGTAGTCGCGCCGATGCAATCGTGCAACGGATACAGTCACAATTAGAGCCCCAGATGGAGCGGCATATTTCCCGTTGGAATAATAACTTTTGGGAATGGGGGGGCAGTAATCCCTCAGGAGGTTCTGTTGCTGCCTGGAAGAACTTTATCAATAACTTCAAGCAATTCTTTGAAGAACGCCCCGACTTTATGTATAGCCATGTAGCAGGCTATTTTGGGCTAGACGATAGGATTGAATTGACGATTAATTATGATGCTGAAACGCCCGGTGAGGTTGTTTTTCATTCCAACAATTTTAAGATTCCGTACCAATATCAAGGATCCTATTTTAGCGGTGTCCCCATTCGTATCCTAGCCATTCCGAAGCCTGGATACACCTTCCTTAAATGGAAAGAAACCGAAGAAACTGATCCTGAAATTTTCTACACAGCAGTTGAAAATGATACGCTAACACCTTTGTTCGTCCCCACTGAACCATTAATAACGGAAGTCCACTATCAACCCCAAGAAGGAGAGGAATATGAATTCATAGAAATTCATAATGCGACGGCTGATCCCATTGATATCAGTGCGTATCAATTTACAGAAGGCGTATCTTTTACTTTCCCAAATAATACTATCTTAGCACCTAAGTCCTACGCCATTATAGCCCGAAATCCAGATTTATATGGGCATCTAGCTTGTCAAGTTTTTCAATGGACAAGTGGGAGCTTAGATAATTTGGGAGAGCACATTCAACTAGTGAATGAAGATGGGCAGATAGTAGATGAAGTAAGCTATTCTAATCTGGCACCTTGGCCAAGCCTTCCCGCCGGATCGGGCCCCTCACTACATCTGATAGAAGCCTACTTAACCAATGATCAAGCCCAAAACTGGGAAGCTGCCGTAGCCGGAGGTACCGCTTGCGACGCCACCATCACTGATATTGTCCAGTTAAAAAGATCAGAAACCATTAGCTGGACGCTCTACCCTAATCCAGTGAACACCACTTTATACCTCGAGCTTTCGGCCAAGTACCCAGAAAAAGGGCAAGTCTCAGTATTGAATCTAGTGGGGCAGACCTTGTTGCAAAAACCGATACAGTTGTTGGCGGGAACCGAACGGTTTGAACTTCCGCTAAATGATATTGCTGCAGGAGTCTATCTAGTCAAATTGAATTATAAATCAGGACAATTGATCCAACGGATAATGGTAGAATAGCTACCTTATGATCATATTTAAACCAACTTTACAAAATGGATAAATTACGCAGCCAAGAATGGTTTGGCAAAACGGGAAAAGATGGATTTATTTACCGCGCCTGGATGAAAAACCAGGGCATTCCTGATGATGAATTTCGCGGGAAACCGGTGATTGGAATATGTAATACATGGTCGGAATTTACCCCCTGTAATGCACATTTTCGAGAATTGGCCGAGTCGGTCAAGAAGGGTATATTAGAGGCAGGTGGATTCCCGGTAGAATTTCCGGTGATGTCCTTAGGAGAGACTTTGATCAAACCTACCGCCATGCTATTCAGAAATCTGATGAGTATGGATGTGGAAGAATCAATTCGCGCTAATCCGATGGATGGCGTGGTCTTATTGGCAGGTTGTGACAAAACGACACCAGCTACGGTCATGGGTGCTTGCAGTGTCGATATTCCTTCGATAGTAGTGTCTGGTGGGCCGATGTTGACGGGTAATTATCGCGGGAAACCGATTGCAACTTCTGATATCTGGCGTTATAAGGATGCCGTGCGGGCAGGCGAAATGCAGCAAGAAGAATTTCGTTCTGTAGAAGAATGTATGTGTCGAAGTCAAGGACACTGCGCAGTAATGGGTACTGCCTCTACGATGGCTTGTATGGTTGAGTCCCTAGGATTGTCCTTGCCGAGTAATGCAGCGATTCCAGCGGCGGATTCTCGTCGTAAAGTAATGGCTCAGATATCTGGTCGACAAATTGTGGAGATGGTGAAAAATGATCGCAAACTATCGGATGTTTTGACGCGAGAAGCCTTTGAAAATGCGATCGTGGTAAATGCAGCGGTGGGTGGATCTACCAATTTTGTGGTGCACCTCATGGCCATCGCTGGTCGTATTGGAATTGACCTGACCTTAGATGATTTTGATAGATTAGGAAGTCAGATTCCATTATTGGCTAATCTTCAACCTTCTGGTGATTATTTTATGGAAGATTTCTACTACGCTGGCGGCGTACCGGTCATCATCAAAACTTTGAAAGATAAATTACATAATAACCTCACTGTTAATGGTAAGGGCTTGCGTGATAATAACGAAGATGCAGAGTGTTTTAATGCCGATGTCATCGCTCCTGATATGGACAAGCCGTTCCAAGAGGCCTCAGGAATTGCGGTAGTGTATGGTAACTTGGCAGAAAACGGTGCTATTATCAAACCTTCCGCTGCGACTTCAGCATTGATGCAACATACGGGTAAAGCCGTTGTGTTTAAAGATATTGAAGATTATCACGCTCGTATCAATGATGATGCTTTAGAGGTGGATGAATCCTGTGTATTGGTGTTGAAAAACGTTGGCCCTAAAGGTTATCCTGGGATGCCAGAGGTAGGTAATATGGGCGTTCCGCCAAAGCTGCTTCGCAAAGGCGTAAAAGATATGGTACGAATTTCTGACGGTCGAATGAGTGGCACTGCTTTTGGTACCGTCTTCCTTCATGTATCGCCGGAGTCGGCAGTAGGGGGCAATTTAGCCTTCGTCGAGAACGGAGACTTGATTGAAGTAGATGTACCCAATCGCAAACTCAATTTATTGGTATCGGAGGAAGTCTTGGCCGAACGCCGGGAAGGTTGGGCTGCACCCGATTTGGGCTATGACCGTGGCTACGTACATCTTTATATCCAAACCGTGGAACAATCGGATCAAGGTGCGGATTTGACTTTCCTCAAGGGGAAATCGGGGAGCAAGGTGACGCGGGACTCGCATTAGCAGCGCACCTGTCTCTTATACACATCTGACGCTGCCGACGAAGAGGATAGTGTAGAT
>CAJXUM010000558.1 GCA_913060855.1 uncultured Lewinella sp.
GTGGGCTCGGAGATGTGTATAAGAGACAGGCCCTATGCTTTGTTCACAAAGTTAAAGGAAACAGCAGGGGTGGAAGAGGTCGTTTTATATGATGATAGAGGTTCCCGCTTGATTAAGTTTGATGAAAAGATTTTAAAAGAAAAGGGCGCTTGGAGTACCCCTTCTTTGTTTGAGATGTTTGACTTCCCCATGATAAAGGGTGGGCCAGAGACGACTGCGAATGACAATAAGACGCTATTTATTTCAGAAGATTTAGCCAATCGCCTCTACGGGGAACAATGGCCAGATACGCTCATTGGGTCTGCCATAAGAGTCGATGATGATACCGATTATACCTTGGCAGGAATTTTTGAAAATGTAGGTGAAAATACCAATTTCCAATTTGATTATATTTTCAATGCACACTTTCTGAAGCTAGCCAGAGGACAAGTCTGGGCGGAGAATTGGGGCGCTAAAAACTCCACAGTATTTGCCAAATTATATGAAGGAACGGATGCCGACGATATTGAGGATATTATTAATCCTTATTATGCGACCACAGATGGCTATGGGGTAGGTGGCGATGAATTGATGCTATTTCCCTTTGAAAAAGATTATTTATGGACCAAATTTGAGCAAGGCATAGCTGTCAGCGGGCGTATTCAATATGTGCGTATTTTCTTTGGTGCTGCTCTATTTCTTATTCTGATAGCCTGTATCAATTTTATCAACCTGAGTACAGCGCAAGCTGCTAGGCGTGCCAAAGAGGTAGGAGTAAGAAAAACGGTTGGTGCGGCTTCCTCCAATTTGATTGGGCAGTTTTTGGCAGAAACCGGCATTTTGATTTTTATTGTTTTAATCCTTGCGCTTGGGCTTACCAGTCTGGTGATTCCTAGTTTGAATGTGATCACTGACAAAGCGATAAGTATACCTTGGTTGAATCCGTACTTTTTGTTGACCATACTAGGATCGGGATTGTTATTGACGCTTATCGCAGGACTCTATCCAGCTTTTGTGCTCTCTCGTTTTCGACCTGCCAAAGTCCTCAAAGGATCTCTAGGAAGGCAAGGTAATAAGGATTACTTGCGTAAGTCCTTGGTTGTTTTTCAATTTGTACTGTCTGGTATCCTCATCATTTCAACGATTACCGTTCAGCGCCAATTGGATCTGATACAACACGAAAATTTGGGACTAGATCGAGACAATGTCATATCCCTAACGATGAATGAGCCGATCTACGAAAAATTTGACATTATCAAGGAGAAGTTGGAGCAATTTGGCAATGCGGAACGAATCGTCCGGACTGCTGGGTCACCGATTGATGTAGATTGGATTGGAACCCGTTATAAGTGGGAAGGACAAGTACCAGATGATGGGAATTACTTCTATTTAATCAATACAGAAGCTGGTTTCGAAGAGGTTTTTAATATCGAGATAGCCGAGGGGCGCTTCTTTGATGAAAATATCCAAACTGATGAAAGTGGTATCATAATCAATGAAAAAGCATTGGATTTTATTCAGATGGAAAACCCCGTTGGAAAAACAATCCTGGATGAGGACGGTGAGCAATGGACTATCCTCGGTATTGCGAAGGATTTCAACTTTAAATCCATTCATAGTGAGATAGAGCCTTTGATGATACGCTGTTTACCTGAGCAAACAGGCTCGATGTATATAAAGGTAAAAGATGGGCAAACGGCCGATATGATTGCACAACTTGAATCTATCTGGAAAGAGGTTATACCGGGTTTCCCCTTGGAATTCGAATTTGTTGATGAAACCTATGCCAAAATGTATGAGGGAGAGCAACTCGTTGGAAAATTGGCTTATTTCTTTGCCGCGATTGCTATTATCATATCCTGTTTGGGCTTATTCGGCCTAGTCACGTTTATTGCACTACAAAAGACCAAAGAAATTGGTATCCGCAAGGTGCTAGGTGCGTCGATTGTCAGTATTGTGGGCCTATTGTCCAAGAATTTTATACAAATGGTCTTTTTCTCTTTTCTGATTTCGGCGCCTTTGGCCTGGTACCTGATGAATGCCTGGCTCGAAAATTTTGCTTTCCGAGTAAGCTTGCAATGGCCTATATTCTTGTTGGCTGGTGCCGTCGCTATCGCTGTAGCTTTGCTAACGGTCGGATTTCAAGCCATACGAGCCGCCTTGGCCAATCCTATAAAGGCTTTGCGCTCGGAATAAATCGCTTATCTACGCCTGCTGTTGCAGGTGTCTGTCTGTCTGTCTGTCTAGTTAGTTAGCCAGATCTTCCGCGCATGTTGCAGGTGGGAAACACCTGCAACCGCCAGGGCCCTAGGTCTCCCCAGCCAGCAGAAATCCCATCTATTTCACTCTCCATATCACTTTTTTTCAAAAAAATCACGCCATTACTTGACTTAATACTACAACTGTAGTATGTTTGTACTACAGTTGTAGTATTAAAGCTTGCATATGGAAAAGATAAAGTTAGACGATTTACAATTAAAGATCATGAAGGTGTTGTGGAAGTACGGCGAACTGGGCGTGAGCCAAGTTCAGGACTACCTAAAACAGGAGGAAGAGCGAGAGTTTGCCATCACAACAATCAATACCATCCTGCAACGATTGTATAAGAAGGGAATTGTGAATTTCTGGAAAAACGGTCGCCAATACATCTACCGCGCTGAAGTATCCGAGAAGGAAACACAAACTTCTATGACTTCCAGTCTGATTGATAAGTTATTCAAAGGCAAATCATCTGTGCTAGTCAATCACTTATTGGAATCAAGAGAGTTTGAAGCTGGGGAGCTGGAGAAGTTGAAGGGACTAATAGATGCAGCTCAACAAAAAAAGAAAAAAGATGAATGATATCATACCGATCAGTAGCTTATTGGCACTGGCTTTGACCTACCTCGTCCATAGTACCGTTTGGCTATTGACCGTAGGACTGGTATTACGTTTCGCTCTTTTAGAAGGCCCTTTTATCAAAAACGCCTTGTGGAAAATGGCCATTATTGGGAGTATGTTGACATCCGTTATTGCTTTCCATAGCGGGGACTTTGAATTGTCGATAGGACATAAAGCCGAAGCCATCAGTTCCTATACTCCAGCGGAAAAACCAACTGTTAGTCAGTTGGTTCCAGCAAATACGAAGGAAGTACTATCCACACTGGATCTGACACCTTCCTCCTCGATTTTGGTAGAGAATATTCCTGTACTAAATCAAGAGGCCGAGGCACCTAAGGAAAGCGCTATAATAGGAAGACTAGCTCAACTTGAGTTTAAAAATTGGAGTGCTATTTTATTATTCATATGGATAGTAGGCGTGCTAGGCCTGAGTCTGAAAAATATAGTACAGCATGTGCTTTTCTTCCGA
This sequence comes from uncultured Lewinella sp., assembly GCA_913060855.1. Classification (GTDB taxonomy): domain Bacteria; phylum Bacteroidota; class Bacteroidia; order Chitinophagales; family Saprospiraceae; genus DT-111. The sequence continues at coordinate 3,329 of CAJXUM010000558.1, forward strand.
GAGATTGGGCCACGAACAAACATTAATCACCCGACTATTTCAAATACTATTGACGCTATCCAGCGAAGGATTCAGCGACAATTTACAACCCGATTGACAACGAGTCCTTACCTGGATGGTCCCATTGTAATCCGAGGCGAAGAAATTTGCCTGCCAGAAAAGGCCCTGGCCTCCATGAATGATGAGCAGTTAGAAGCCATGATCGCCCATGAATTAGCGCACATTGTTCGTCGTGACTACTTCTGGACCATTTTGTTACTCTTCATCGATACGCTTTTCTTTTTTCAACCGCTACACCGTTTAGTAAGAAAAGAATTGCACGCTTCCAGCGAATTATTATGTGATGCTTGGGCGGCTAGAACAACCGGCAATGCAGTGGCTTTGGCTGCCTGTTTGGTCGAAGTAGCGAGCTGGATCAAACAACCGACACCCAGTTATGCCCTAGTGGCAGGAATGGCCCGCAAACCCTCAGAACTTTCGAATAGAATTACTCAACTGTTAAAATTACCCGACATGAAGTTACAAAAGTTTAGATTTTTGAAAATTGGATTCCCAGCGATTGGCATCCTAAGTTTTGCCCTACTTGTTTTACCTGGTTTTAGCCTTGTGCAAGCCAGTGTTACGCCAGCGACTTTACCCAGTCCTGCTACCGAACTTATTACTACTGAACAAACAGAAACGCCGCCTGACTTAACCGCCACGGCCACCGCTACCGAACAAGTGAATACTCCTGACGACACAGCTGAGGCGAAAGCCGATGACCTCCTTCCACTAGCTGCTGCGGAGGCCAGCACTCTTCCTACTACCGCCGATGAGTCGACAAGTGAGAGCGAGTCAGCTGAACTTTTTACTGCTATTCCTCCGTTGGATCGTGCTGATCTAGGCGTTGTAGCGACTTCTACCCCAACAGCACCTTCCGTGGGAATCGTAGCGGTTGGATCTTGCCAAGAATTATTACAGGCTGTAAAAGATGAAGAAGTAGAAAAAGTAAGGGCCTTATTGAAAACAGTAGATCCCGACTGTGCTTATTACGACGATGGCGAAGCCCGCTCACCCCTAGTGGCTGCTGCGAGAACAGGTAATATGGCCATCGGTAAGTTATTATTGGGAGCGAAAGCCAATGTCGAGTTTCATGCCAAGAATGATGAAACCCCGCTGATGGCGGCGGCTAAAAATGGCCACCTTGCCTTCGCCGAAATGCTCATCGCTAAAGGTGCTAAAGTGGATCGTAAACTCAGCGGCGATGGTACGGCTTTGATTTACGCGGTACGAGGAGAACACCTTGAAGTAGCTAAGTTATTACTAGAAAAAGGTGCCGATCCTTACAAAGCAGTACCGGGTGATGAATACGCCATGTACCATGCTCGTATGGGGGGGAATAAGAAATTGATCAAATTATTGAAGGGATACGAGAAATAGCAGTATTCGCTTTGCTAGACTTCTAAAGCGGGGTGGTCGATAGTTCTGAAAAGCTTTCATTCTATATATCTGATTATTGGATGTTCGAGACGAGCATGAGCTTGTTCTTTACATCAAATTATGACTAATTTAACCGATTTTTCATTGCTACAACTATATCCATTTTTGATAAAGTTGACTGTAGTAGAAGGCTTAGCTATCGACCACCTGTTTAGACTTCTGAAGTTTCCTGAGGCGCATCAAGGAAAACTTCAGAAGTCTTCTCTCTTCAAAAAAACCTCAAAAATGACTCCAAATTACACCCACCTTCCTAGCTCCAAAATAGCGACCGTCTTCCAAACCTTTGCAGAGCGAGAATGTAAAAACGTATCTCCCTTATATCTGTCTCTTATACACATCTCCGAGCCCACGAGACCGAGGCTGATCT
>CAJXUM010000559.1 GCA_913060855.1 uncultured Lewinella sp.
ACTATCCTCTTCGTCGGCAGCGTCAGATGTGTATAAGAGACAGTTTTTAATATCGTTTTGCTCCTTTTTTTACATTTTCAGGCGTAAACACTTTACATGAGATTACTAATAGTCAAATGAGTTTCAACTAAAACTCTTGTCGCAAGCGAAAAGCCTTTCTCATCTTAGAAATCAACGCATCCGCTTCCCCAAAATTCAAGGTTTGTTGGCCATCCGAAAAAGCTTTCTCTGGCGTCGAATGTACTTCAAAGATAACGCCATCTGCCCCAGCCATAATAGAAGCCAAGGCAATCTTATCGACAAATTGCCGCACACCGATACCATGAGAAGGATCAGCGATGACGGGCAAGTGTGTTTTTTCCTTTAGCATCGCAATCGCATTGATATCCATCGTATTGCGGTAGGCGGTTTCAAAGGTTCTAATACCTCGCTCACACAACATAATCTTCTCATTACCATGTGAAAATATATACTCTGCGGATTGTAAAAGCTCATCTAAAGTTCCAGAAATACCTCTTTTCAATAGCACGGGTTTATCCACTTCACCCAAGGCATCTAGCAAATTGAAATTTTGTGAATTGCGCGCGCCTACCTGAAAGATATCTACATAATCCATCATGGCTTCGATCTGCTCTGTCATCATCACCTCTGTGATAATAGCAATCCCAGCCTCTTTTGCCATGCTGTGCCACAGCTTCAGACCATCTATCCCTAGTCCCCGAAACGAATAGGGAGAACTTCTGGGTTTGTAGACTCCACCACGCATGATCTTCACTCCATTTTTTTTGAGGTGAGTCAGGGTGGCTGCGATTTGTTCCTCAGATTCTATAGAGCAAGGGCCGGCCATCATAGCGAAGTGGCCTGTCCCAATTTTTATATCCTCTCCGATTTCACAGACCGTATCCTGCACCTTCCATTTCCTGGACACCAGCTTGTAAGCGTCGCTTACCCGATGAATGTCTTTTATCCCCTCCAAATTCCCGATCCCACGAATATCAAATTCGACCTTACCTGTACCAATCAAGTACTCCGCAAATTGGGTACTTACCGGTGTCGCTTTGAACTGGAAGGACGCTAATTTATCCGCCAAAGCTTTCTGCTGCGCGGCCGTGATATCTTGATCTAATTGGATAATCATAATAAGCTACTATTTATAAAAACCTGAGTCGTTTTAAGTCGTATGTCTCCCATCAAAATCTTGATTGGCCCAAAACCCATGCTGTACACGATAGGCACCTGCGGCTTTCGACCTACCCAGACGCTGGTTTTATACCAATGAAGAGGTATGGCCCGTTGGAATTTGTCCTTTTATTTTATGCACAAAGGCAAGGGTATCTTTTTCGATATCTTCTGCCTTAGCCAACATTCTGATATAGGCACTACCGATAATCGCTCCATTGGCATATTGGCAAGCCGTTTCAAAGGTTTGATTGCTGGATATCCCAAAGCCAATTAATCTCGGATTTTTTAACTGTAGGGAGTTAATTCGATTGAAGTAGGACAACTGATGCTCTGATATATCACTTTTAGCACCTGTTATCGAAGAATTAGACACCATATAAATGAAACCCCTGGTCAACGCATCTACTTTTTTGATTCTTTCTTCGCTGGTTTGCGGTGTGATCAAGAAGCTAATATGTAGGCCTGCATTTTCGAAAAGTTCTCGGTAATATTGCTCGTATTCATACAAGGGTAAATCTGGCAATATCACACCATCCACCTGCGCTTCTACACATTTCTTCACAAAAGCCTCTTCTCCGTATTGCATCACTTGATTGAAATACCCCATCATGATCAATGGAATATTGGAATGGGCTCGGACGGCCTCAATCTGGTCAAACAGCTGTGGCAAGGTCATCCCATTAGCCAAGGCTTGCTGTCCACTTTCTTGGATAGTGGGGCCATCTGCCAACGGATCCGAATAAGGCATCCCGATTTCCACTAAATCTACGCCGGCTTTTTCTAGAGCTAAGATAATCTTGCCCGTATCTTCCAATTTAGGGTAACCTGCGGTGAAGTAAATATTTAATATATGGTCTTTTTTCTGGCTGAATAGTTGGTCTAGTCGATTCATAATTAATTGATTTTACCAATTCCACTGAATCGGTCCAGGTGTTTGATATAAGTATTCAGGTCCTTATCGCCTCGGCCCGATAAGCAAATCACAATCACATCATCTCGTTCAAAAGTGATTTTATCCAGTGCTGAAAAAGCATGGGCTGTTTCCAAGGCGGGGATAATACCTTCCATTCGGCTCAAGAAAAAGGCAGCTTCCAAGGCATCATCATCCGTGATACTGACGGCCTCTGCTCTCCCACTCTTGATCAAATGCGCATGCAATGGTCCAATCCCTGGATAATCCAAACCGGCAGATATAGAATAAGGCTCTACGATTTGCCCATCCGGTGTTTGCATCAATAAAGTACGGCTACCGTGAATCACTCCCTGAGTACCCAATACACTTGTTGCCGCCGATTCGCCACTATGGATACCATGACCAGCGGCTTCTACTGCCACCAACCTGACTTTCTCTTCATTCAGGTAGTGGTAAAACGCACCCGCTGCATTGCTCCCCCCTCCTACACATGCGACGATCATATCGGGATTTTCTTTTCCCGTCTGCTCGTCCAACTGCCACTTCATTTCTTCGCTAATCACCGACTGAAAACGAGCGACCATATCCGGATAAGGATGAGGTCCAACCACCGAACCAATGATATAATGTGTATCTACCGGATTATTGATCCAGTCTCTAATTGCCTCATTAGTAGCATCTTTCAGGGTTTGGCTGCCACTGGTTGCGGGTCTAACCTCGGCACCTAGCATCCGCATACGAGACACATTGGGTGCTTGTCGTTCAATATCCACCGACCCCATATACACAATACATTGAATACCCATCAAAGCACAGACCGTAGCGGTGGCTACTCCATGCTGCCCCGCTCCTGTCTCAGCAATAATTCTGGTTTTCCCCAATCGTTTGGCCATCAGAATTTGACCGATCGTATTGTTGATCTTGTGTGCACCGGTATGGTTGAGGTCTTCTCTTTTGAGATAGATACTCGTCTTGTAGTGCTCGGACAAGCGCTGCGCCAAAAACAAAGGGGAAGGGCGACCTACATAGTCTTTCAGTAACTGTTGAAATTCTTTCTGGAAGGCCTCCTCCTGCATGATTTTGACGTAATTTTCCCGTAGTTCTTCTACATTGGGATGCAACATCTCAGGGATATAAGCGCCTCCAAATTCTCCGTAGTATCCTTTTTCGTTAATTGCTATCATGATAATTTATTTATATATCCACCATTTGGGTAGAGTTTAATTCATTCAAAAAAGCCTGGATTTTATTGACATCTTTTTCGCCTGGAGCCGTTTCAAAGCGGCTATTGACGTCAATCCCTACCATTTGCTTAAAATTGAGCTTTCTTAGCATCGCAGCATCTTCAGCTCCGATTCCGCCACTTAATAGGTAGGATATCATGCCTTGGTATTGTTCTAGAAGTGACCAATTGAACTGTTGGCCGGTACCTCCATAGGCTTCCCCCTTAGCTTTCGTATCAAAAATAAATAAAGAGCAGAATCGTTCATAAGCCCTAGTCATTTGAAAGTCAAAGTTTTCATCCACAGAAAAGGCCTTGATTAATTGGGCGCTACGCATAGAGGTGATATCCCAATAGGTTTTGATTTCCTGACAGTATTCTGCACTTTCGTTACCATGCAGTTGCACATAATCCAATTGATAATCATGTACCGCATTCAGTATCGACTCAAATTCGGCATTCACAAACACCCCTACCCGCTTTACCGCACCAAATTGCTCCATATTGTTAGTCACCCAACTCCCAAGGTCAGTCTTACCCACATATCGAGGTGACTTAGGATAGAAAATGAAGCCCATGTAATCAATGGGTAATTGTAATACAGCCTGGATATTTTCAGGCGAGCGCATTCCACAAATCTTTACTTGCATAATGGGTTTGTTTTTGAGGAGGTAGCCACATTGCATCAACTACGTCCTTTATTCATAGGTTTAATACTGCCAATAACGGTCTGAATCTTCTTGCTAGTATTAAGCACATGTTTGAGCAGCCCAAAATTGCCTACAAGCGTCAAATTTTATTTTATGCTGCCTTAGATTTATATCTTCAAAAATACTTCTTCTTGTACTAGAAGCACTTCCTTGCGCCATCAATTCCGCTTAAGCAATTGCATTTTCCAGCATATCTTCAATAGTCTTGACCCGCTCGATAAATAGTCGACAGGCTAGAGCAGGATCGGGCGTTTTCATAAAGTTCTCTCCAATCAGAAAACCATCAAAACCCACCTGTCGCAATTTGACTATCGCATTTGGATCGCTGATTCCGCTTTCTGATATTCGTACAAAGTCCGCTGGTATTTTATCAAACAACTCAATAGAAGTTTGAATGCTTACCGTAAAGTCTTTCAAATTTCGGTTATTGACTCCGACTACGTCGATTTCAGGACAAAGCTTCGCCAATTGTTCTTCGGAATGGATCTCCATAAGTACCTCTAGACCTAGGCTTTTAGCCAATCCAGCCAACACTTTAATTTGCTTGGCATCTAGACATTCTGCAATCAGCAAAATCACATCCGCACCGATCGATCGCGCTTCAAATATTTGATACGGGTCAATGATAAAATCTTTGCGAAGAATAGGGCAAAAATTAAACTTACGGGCCTCCTTCAGGTCATCACTGGTACCTTTGAAAAATTCCTTATCGGTCAACACCGAAAGCGCCGAAGCACCTGCTTGCATATAACCGATGGTCACTTCTTCTACTTTGGCAAAAGGATTGATATCTCCTTTCGATGGAGAATGTCGCTTGAATTCAGCGATAATGCCAGACTTATCTTCTCGCAACAAGTATTTTTTGAGAGATACTGCTGGTGTCGTATAGTGGATACTTTTCTCCAACAACTTAACGGGGAACAATTCCTTCCGATCCTCCACTTCTCCGATCTTGTGTCTTACTATCTTATCAAGAATAGTCATAAAGGCATTAATTTATGAATCGCTGACAGATTTTTAGCACATCTTATGGCGACTCGACTAATTTAATAGTTGTTTAAAAGCGGCTTGCGCCCGTTTGCTCACAATACTTTCTCTGTCTCTTATACACATCTCCGAGCCCACGAGACCGAGGCTGATCTCGT
>CAJXUM010000560.1 GCA_913060855.1 uncultured Lewinella sp.
ACTATCCTCTTCGTCGGCAGCGTCAGATGTGTATAAGAGACAGCTACTAGACATTTAGAAGACAGAAGCGACCTGCTTGGCTGCAAAGACAGGGAAAAAGAGACTGCAGAGGTGCACCTTCTGCCTTATACCTAGCCAATTTCGCCTCTGTCATCTGGCCTCTCGCCTCTTTTGTCCAGTAGTATGAATAGAGATTGAAATTAGATGTAAGTACCTAAAATTCAGGATGAAACTGATTTCATTCCGTGCAGTTTCCAGCCATTCTTCGGATAATTTTCTAGATCTGCCTCATTTGCTCAACAAATCTCCTGGCCTCCTCGACTTCCTGCCTGTCACTTTCAGTAGTACCTACTAATTTTAGTAAGTCCTGAAAATAGGATGTTGCTTTCTCCAAATCACCCACACCTTTTGCTGCTATAGCTGCTCCATAGATTCCGTTAAATCTGTTGGGGTGTCCTTTCAGATCCAACTCATAGGCTTCTAATGCTTGTGCCGGTTTGTTCATTGCCAAAAGCATATCCCCCAATAACTCTCTTGCTGGCAATACTTCGCCTGGTGTAATTGGATGTTTTTCTGTGTTATCTTCCATATCTGCTGCCTCTATCATTCGCACTATTGCCTGCTCTTTATTACCTTTCGCAAATTGTATCCATGCTAGTGAAGATATGACTTGAATCATGACTTGATCCGCTTCATATTGTTCATTTTGATCTACCAGTTCCTGTTGCAATTTTTGTAGATTCTTTAATTCAACCTCAGCAGCTGCAAGCTTGCCAGCATGTGCTAATCCCAACAATCTTGTGAAATGAATGATTGATTTCTCCCAAGGGAATTGTTCCAATTGAAAATTTGTTTCGTGAATTTCGAGTTTTGCCGCAGCTTCCCATTGTTTGTTCTCCAAAACAATTCGCGCAGGAATAGCCCATAAATTATAAGGGGAAGAAGCATAGTGTACTTTAGTTATGGTATTCAAATGCTCATACTGTTCATTGGCTCTTTCGTTATCCCCCTGTTGTAAGTAGGCATAGACTAGATAGTCCATGGCATGAGTTTCATCGCCTAAATGACCTTCCATTGCTAACTCTTGCGTATAGCAAACAGCAGAGGATGCAGAATTTATATTGGACTGGATTGATTCATCCCAAAGACCAAGTCTTGTAAATATATGAGAAGGCATATGTTGCGCATGGGCTGAGGCGGGTGCAATCCTTGCGTAGTTTCTCGCAGAGTTCAGCGCCATATGGGCTAAAACGGGATTGTCATAATTGTGGATAATGTAATGGGCGATCCCAGGATGATTGGGTTGATCAGGAAAAATGGATTCCAGAATTTGGCCCGCCTTTTTCCTGGATGAATACGTTTTATCCTTTGGATCAGCAGTTGAAAAAAGGGCAAGTGCATACAATATGGCCGCTTCTTTGTCGTCTTCATATTTGGCATAGATTTCTCCCATTTTTTGCTCCATTTTTTGGGACCTTACCCTATGATCTGACTTGTCGTATTCTTCTTTATAATCATAATATGCACTCACCGCATTGAGATAATCTTGCTCTCGGAAAGTCTTAGGCAAGGCTTTTGCGACTTCTAGAATTTTTAGTCCTTGCTCAAAGTCTGCCTGACTTGGTGCCCATTTGGGATGTCCGATCTTGCACATGGCCAGTCCCCAATAAGCCATTGAACAATCAGGGTCTTCATCCAGTACCTTGACAAAGGCTTTTTCAGCTTCTTCATGTTCAAAAGAGTGCAGCAAAGAAACAGCAAGATCAAAGTTCTCACGCGTAGAATATTTACAGGCGAGAGAGAAACTAACGTCCCCAAATTGGTCTCCACTACATAGCACAACATCTCCTCTTCGGAGATCGATGTCCACTAATTGGGGGGGGCTTGACTTCTTGCTTTGGCATCCTATAGCACAAACAAGCGTTATAAAACATAAGAAACGAAAAGCACTTTTAAAGGATTCCATATTATGATTGATTAAAGCGGTGATTTATTTAATGAGACCAAACGCCACGCTAGACCTCACGTGACAACAAAATGAGCTTGTGCGCTTGGTTCGCTGGCATGGGCGTATAGCGATTGTTATTAGCATCAGTTCTCATTTCATTATAATTGTCAATTAATTGGGTTATGATATGTTGCGTGTATGAGATAAATTAATTATTCCTGTGGTCGCATAGTTCCATGCTCATGAATGATTTTCCAACCTTCACTAGTCTTTAAGAAAACAAGTGTTTGGCGAGCACTTCCAGATTTCTCCACTCCATCCTTTTCAAAAGCAACATGTGGGTAGTATGTTGCTATACCAACATCTCCAAATACATCAATCTTCAGATCTTTTACTTCCGCTTTAAAATTTGAAATTGAACCAAAATGTGCTACCTCAGACTTATTGGTACTCTTTACATCTTGTCTTTCAAAACTTCGTGGACCAAATTTTGTGAATTTATTACTTGCCAAATGGATTGCTTTTAGCCCTTCTAAATTGGCTGTCTCACAGTCCTTAACTATTGACTCAATGACTTCTCTCAATTCACTTTGCGCCTCAGGGAATAAATCATTTACAATATCCGGTTGATCTGATTTCTTTTCTGAACATGATGATATAATTATTACCATGAATGCAACTAAAATCAATAAACTGTAGTTTTTTTCCATTTTTTTAGATTTTCATTTTTTTTAATTGATGCTAATTATCGGTGGATGTGCAGGCGAGCATTGCCACATCCACTTTGGTAGGTCTTGCTTTTGTCAGTGGGCTGACTTCAATGGCCTACTGACGGCAAGTTTCATTCTAGCTTAAGTCATTAGGGTGCGATAAGCACTTTTCTATAGGACCATAGCCAAAAATGGAATTACGCTATTTTGACAAAGCTACTGGAAACGCCGCTTTGACCCTTGCGCTATTTCAGCAAAGCCTTGCGGTAGTGTTGCACATCAACAGAAGGGCACTGATGTACTTACCTTCTTGACTATTTTTGTAGGAAGGGTTTTAGGTTTACCTGGCGCTCCAAGAACTTGGACTTTCTCCAAAAGTTTCTTTAAAAGCCTGTGAAAAATACATGGGCGTTCTGAACCCCACTTGATAAGCGACTTCTGAAATGGTGAGGTTCTGGGAAAGTAGCAGCTCTTTCGCCTTTTCAAGACGGACTAAGCGAATATAAATAGACATAGAGTGGCCAGTTAGGGCCTTTACTTTCCGATGTGTCTGCGAACGGCTAAGGTTCATTAGACTGGCTAGTTCATTGATGGAAAAATCTTCCTCATCCAAATGTTCAAGAATCGCCCTTTCGATTTTTTCAATAAAACCCTCCTCTTTGTTTGCTGGAATTTGATAGGTAGATCCACGGCTGATCAAGGTGCGACTATATTTCTCTTGGAGTGTTTTCCGGGTCTCCATTAGTTTCTCCAATCGGATCATCAACTCTGCTTTTTCGAAGGGTTTGATCAAATAAGCATCTGCCCCCTGTGTGAGACCGATGAGTTTATCTTCGGAAGTAGCTTTGGCGGTTAAAAGTATGATGGGAATATGACTAGTACGTTCATCCCTTTTGAGCGTGGCACAAACTTCAAATCCATCCATCTGGGGCATCATTACATCGCTAATGATTATATCAGGTAAAATTTCTATGGCTTTTACTACGCCTTCTTTTCCATTGGGGGAGTACAAAATTTGATATTGATCTTCGAGACAGGTCTTGAGGTAGTAAGCCACATCCTGATTGTCTTCAATAATCAGTAATAAAGGAGTTCCGTTGCTTTCAAGAGCGGGGTTTGCTTCTCCCTTATTTGGATCACTGGGGACATAAATACTACTCATGTCATGACTAATTTGCGAAGCAACTAGCGGGGCATCATTTTGAATAGGTAAAGTTAGAAAGAAGGTCGTTCCCTTTTCAAGTTCACTTTCTACTTTAATGTTTCCATTCATGGTATCCGCCAGTTCTTTTACCAAAGCGAGACCAATCCCAGTTCCCTGATTATCATAGGACGGATTGGTCTGATGGAAGCGATCAAAAATATAGGGCAACTGTTCAACTGAAATACCAATACCATTATCTTGCACCTGTATTTGCAAGAAAGGGAGATTAGCTATCCTTCTCTCTTTTGCCACGATATGAATCTTTCCTCCAGCTGGCGTAAATTTTATGGCATTCGAAAGAAGATTAGTTAGTATTTGCGCTAGCTTATTAGCATCAAAATCCATCAAAAAGAAAGAGGAATCCGCTTGAAAGCCCAAGTGGAGCTGTTTCATATTGGCTAGCGACTCATAGGCTTCGACCAGATACCGTACAAAGCCAACAACATCATCTTGACGCAAGTCCATGTTTACTTTCCCTGCTTTCAATTTTGACAGATCGAGCATTTGATTGACCAGACGCAGCAGGCCTCGACTATTTTTCTTGATCAGATTCAATTTCTTTTGAAATTCTTTCTGCGGCTCTCGTCCCAATTCATTAGCCATTCCTTGTATTACGGTAAGAGGTGTTCGAAATTCATGTGTAATATTGGCATAAAATCGGGTCTTAAATGTATCTAGTTCTTGTAATCGCTGAGCTTCCTTCTGTGCCAATTTCCTGCTTAACAGAAAGCGGTAAAGGACCAGGGTAAGCCCCAAAAGCAAGAGCGCCGTCAGCAGATAAGTCCACCTGCTTCGATACCAGGGAGTCGCAATATGAATATGGAGTTCATAAGGAATTTCACTCCAAATACCTTCATTATTTCGGGCCTTTAGCTGAAACCGGTAGCTTCCGCTCCCAACATCAGTATAAGCAATATAGGAGCGCGTACCAGGATCTACCCAATCTTTGTCAACACCTTCCAATTGGTACAAAAAATGAAGCTCTCCAAACAAAGCAGGATTAATCGCCGAAATTTCAAGCGAAAAGAAGTTCTGATTTGGACTTAGGTGGACCTCTTTCGTTTGATAGAATGGCCGATCGGTTTTAATTTCTTTACCAAAAACCTTGAAAGATCGCACATAAGGTTTGGGGGGTTGCTCATTAACGTAAAGACTATCAGGGTCAAAAACACCAATCCCTTCCCGAAACCCTACGGCAATTCTACCATTCGATAGTTGGGTGATAGATTCGAAATATTCCTGCAATAAATAATCGTTGTTGTAAAATTGAGAAGTGGTTCTTCTCAATTTTACAACAACGATTA
>CAJXUM010000561.1 GCA_913060855.1 uncultured Lewinella sp.
CTACACTATCCTCTTCGTCGGCAGCGTCAGATGTGTATAAGAGACAGGCTTTTTAGCTTTCCATACCAGTGGCCCTAGCCGCAAATATGGGTCGCCAAGCGCGGCTTTTGAAATGGAATGAGGGGTGGTTTGGAGACATAAAAATCATTCAACCTAATCTCTGGCCCACCGGATAATTGTGTTTCCCATTGACCACCACCCACTAACATCTGCAGGGTTTCCACCTCTAGCATTCGCAATTTTCGATACAGACTGGTAAGTGCACATTTTTCAGCTAGCCGATCAGCTAGATTTTTTCTTAAGTTGAAACACCTTTCCATCAAGGCGTCAATGAGTACTGCCTTGTCGTTTGGTTGTGTCAAATGACTATTGGTGATCAACTCCTGGATGGGATAAAGCTGGTCGTCTATCGATTTTGTCATGGCATACCAAGCGCGAGTTTTATGGCGATGCTGCAGCATGTGCATGATACCTTCATGCTTTGAAAAATCTGCTTCCCTGAAAGCTTTATCGGGTCTCCACCTGTCCAATAAGCAGTGTGCCAATGAAAGAGCAGAAAGAATGCCTTGAGAAAGCCCTCGACCGGGCCAAAAGTGTAGAGCGTTGGCTGCATCGCCTAGGAGAAAAGCAAACTGGGGCTTCTGTTTTCCTGACTGATTCAGCTGAGTAGAAAACCTATTCCGATGCACCATTGATAATTTGAAGGAATGAATAGACTTCATATCAGCAGGTAGAATGTCAAAAAGCTTTAGACCTTGTTGTATGTGCTTCAATAATTCTGCCGGAATTGCACCAGTCCGATTTTCCCATTGCTCAGCTTCTGCTGCCGTTAGACGAAGATTCAGGTAGCCAAAACCCTGCTGATCGACATTCAACAAATAGCGATTCTGGATAATCGTTAAAAAGACGGCTGCCGCGCTCTTAATCCTGGATTTAACTTGCAGTCCCAACACCGTATCGACTACCTGCTTTCCATTGATCGAATAGGGCGTTTGATCTCCTTCTCCAAATTTATCTTTTAGGGTTTTACGTGTGGGAGAGTGGCTACCTTCACAAATAGCGAGAATATCATAGAGGGCAACTGTAGGTTTATCAATGGTAAATGTCTGTGGTATGAGTTTTATGTCTGTCTTTAGGGCATAATCTAGCAGGTGATCTTCCAAGTCTTTGATATGAAAACTTTTAGGCCGTCCGATAAGCTTCGGTGAGTCTTCACTATAAGGCCAGATTTCTGAACAAATGCCAGCTTGCATCAGTGCGGCCTGCAAATCCCTGGGTAAAAGGCTGAAGGGCCGACTTTGAATGGTCACTACCTGTTGTCGACGACTATTGCCATCTTCTTTTGATTTCCAAAATATCCTTCCATCCACTGCTTTCCATCGAGCTTCGTAAATCGTAATGTCAATATACTCTTTGAATAAATCGTTAAGACTAATGGCCAGCATTAGACCTACTGGTCCGCCTCCGCTGATCACGATTTTCAATTTTGATAGTGATGACTTCGAATACCCGGACAAAAATAGACCTTCCACTAAATGAGCCTCCTCATTTACTTCTCGCTGTTTTTGCACTAAATTCCGATTGGGCATGCTTGTTTTCCTGGTTTGGGTAGCTGTTTGACTTTAATTCTAGTCAAAAATACCAGGATGGATCGTCAAATGTATTGCTATTTGATTGGTTGGGGAGGTTGCTTGATTTGGAGGTGGGTTTTATTTAGTTCTAGGTGGTATGGAGCATTCGGCTCTAAAATACTTCTGTTTGATCGGTAGATTTGAGACTTTTAACGGTTGAGACCTGAGAATGAAAAAGTGCAAAGACTACGGTGTACACAAGATAAGTCAACAAAAAAAGGCTACCCAAAGGTAGCCTTTCCAATCTGCGGAGGAGGAGGGATTCGAACCCCCGGTGAGCTCACACCCACGCTGGTTTTCAAGACCAGTGCATTCAACCGCTCTGCCACTCCTCCGAGTATACTGCATACGATTGTTTAAAAGCGATCGCAAAGGTAAGTGTCCTAATTGGAAATTGAAAGTCTTTTGCAGCATTTTTTTTATTTCCCTCAAGAGATCTTTTTACGAGCTTCAATAAGTCTATAATTGTCAAGGATTTGACTTTTCGCAGGGAAGTATTTTTTATTCTGTACTTTCATTTGTAAATAGGTCTTCTTATGAAATTCTACCTACATTTCTCCATTTTTATCGGGTCTATTTTGCTATTCCCGATTTCCAATTGGTGGATATCCTATTCGGTCCAATTGGAGGAAGTGTGTGATAATGGCATGGATGATGACCTGGATGGTTTGATTGACCTGAATGATCCAGATTGTGATTGTCCGGTGATTGAACCCATTTCATTGGTTCCCAATCCGTCATTTGAAGAAAAAAGTTGTTGTCCAGAGAATCGAAGTGAACTGAATTGTGCAGAGACCTGGATTCAAGCTTCGGAGCCTACTACCGATTATATCCATACTTGTGGCTGGTTGGGCTGGGACGATTTTCCGGTGCCGACCCCGATCCCGGATGGGAATGGCGTAATCGGGTTCAGAGATGGGCGTGCGCGGATGGGAGAGTCGGATCCGACTTGGAAGGAATACGCGGGGGCTTGTTTACTAGGGCCATTACGTACTGGCGTTAGCTATCGATTTGAATTTTGGGTAGGATTTGCTGCCCAGCAACATTCTCCGCCGATTAATATTCACTTTTTTGGTACCCCCGATTGTGAATTCTTGCCATTTGGGGTGGGCAATGAACAGTTTGGTTGCCCGACGAATGGGCCGAATTGGGTGCTTTTGGGTACAAAAGCGGTAGCGGGGGGGAATAACTGGGTGAAAGCCAGCATTGATGTTACGCCTACCCAGGATATCAATGCGATCGCCATAGGCCCCAGCTGTAATAACCGTAATAGTAGCGTCAGTTTATATTACTTTCTGGATGATTTGGTATTGGATGAACAATCCACTTTCGATTTTACGATTACTACCAATGGGGAGAATCCTTGTACGAATGATTTTGGGCTGCAAGTTCCACACTTTGATTCGCTCAATTACCAATGGTATCGGGAAGGTATCGCCTTGATCGGGGAAACCGAATCGACGCTTAGTCCCAATCAAATGGAGGGGCAGTACCAGGTACGAGTGACCAATAGTGTAGATTGTAAGGTCACTACTGTTTACCCCTATGTGAAGCCCAGCTTTGAAACTAATATCGACTTGGTCATCTGCGACGGAGATACACATGCATTCGGTGATGCTGCTCTCACCACCTCTGGAATTTATGAGCGAACCATTAAGACCGAGGGTAATTGCGATAGTACCATTATTCTTGACCTAGCTGTTGCTTCTAACAAGGCAGATACGCTAGCCATAAAGATTTTTAGATCAGAAAGTTATGAGGTAGGACCTTACACTTATGGTACGGAAGGGGATCATCTTTCTCCTTTGTTATCCAGTTATGGTTGCGATAGCCTAGTTTTACTGCAATTGGAATTCTATGAGGTATATGCGCCGAATGTCTTTTCTCCGAATGATGATGGGGTCAACGATTCTTTCACTATTATGGGAGGAGATGATTTGATCAGCATTACTTCTTTACAAATTTTTGATCGCTGGGGGGGCTTGGTGTTCGAAGGTCGTGAAATGACGCCGGGAGACCCCTTTCAAGCTTGGGATGGATTGAAAAACGGAGATTACCATCCGGAGGGCGTCTATGTCTTTTCTGCTTTGTTATTAATGGACGATGGGAAAGAACGGCGTTATAGTGGATCTCTCGCTTTGATGCGCTAGAGCATGTTTGGACAAGCCTCGATTGCCTCCAAGCGGCAAATTTTCTTTTATCCTACGTTAGATTTTTTCAACTATCTTTATGCGCAAATATTTCCTTTAGAAATCCGAGCATGCGCTTTTCGTTGACGTATATATTCCTGTCTCTTTTAAGCTTTCCACTTTGGACACAATCTTTCAATTTCCAGAATTATTCAGTTCGGGAAGGGGTGGCCCAATCAAAGGTATCTGCTGTTTTAGTGGATAATCGCGGCTTTGTATGCCTAGGTACGCAAGGCGGAGGATTGAGCCGTTTTGATGGACGCAATTTCACTACTTTTTCTACCAGAGAGGGGTTGCCGGGGAATCAGGTACATGCTTTATGGGAAGATGAGCGTGGCGTATTGTGGATCGGGACGGATAAAGGACTGGCTACTTATGATGGACTGAAAGTGGAAGCCTGGAGTGAACGACAAATTGATGTGCGGAGTATAGCACAAGATACGAGTGGGCAAATGTGGATCGGGACGACTGCTGGTCTGTACACATTGACGGACAATGGCTTTAAACGCCTAACTGCTCCAGCTCGAACGGTGCATGCTATCTCAACGGATCAAGCAGGACGAACCTGGTTGGGTACCAAACAGGGCCTATGGGCATTGGAAAACGGTATTCCACGTTACAAAGCAGGACGTGAATGGGAAATCACAGCCTTAGCCGAAGGAGAGGATGGTTTGTTATATATCGGTACAAAAACGCAGCAACTACGGGTTTGGAATGGGAGTCAACTCAATCCTTTCATTGGAAACCAACAGCTTCCTGCGCAAATGATTACAAGTCTTAAATCGACCACCGACGGGGGGATTTGGATCGGTACGAAAGAGGACGGCCTGTTTAGATGGGATATTGAAGTAGGCACCCTGACTAAACTAAGTACCAAAGAGGGGCTAGCAGATGAAGAAGTGCTGGCC
Organism: uncultured Lewinella sp.; assembly: GCA_913060855.1. Classification (GTDB taxonomy): domain Bacteria; phylum Bacteroidota; class Bacteroidia; order Chitinophagales; family Saprospiraceae; genus DT-111. The sequence goes on from CAJXUM010000561.1 coordinate 4,729, forward strand.
ATGGATGAAGATCAATGGGGCAATTGGTGGTTTGGGACAGGACGAGGAGTGAGCTGTTATGGCGGGCAATTGTTCGATTTCTATGGCCGACAAACAGGACTGGAGGGCCATGGCGTTTATGCCTTGAATGCTACCAATGAAGGAAGCCTACTCTTTTCCTTAGACGAAAAGGGACTTTTTCTCAAAACGGATACGAGCTTTCAATCTTATCCTATCGCGGGCTGGAAGACTGGACAACTCAATACCATTTTTAAAGACCGAGACGATGATTATTGGTTGGGGGGAGCAGGACAAGGATTGGCTATGATTCATGAAGATAGCTGCTATTATCTTTCTGCTGACTTGGGTTTCAATAGTAAATTCGTTCGCTCTATGGCGGCTGTCTCTTATACACATCTCCGAGCCCACGAGACCGAGGCTGATCTCGT
>CAJXUM010000562.1 GCA_913060855.1 uncultured Lewinella sp.
CACTATCCTCTTCGTCGGCAGCGTCAGATGTGTATAAGAGACAGGACCAAGAGCTGGCAGAAATAAAGACCCGTTTTTTCGATAACATTACTCATGAATTACGAACGCCACTGACGCTTATTAAAGGGCCAATTGAAGAGTTGTTGACTAATCGAAAGATCTTGGGTGATACTAGAAGGAACTATCACTATATCATTCATCAAAATGCCCGGAAATTATTTTATCTCGTCAATCGCTTACTCGATTTTAGAAAGGCCGAATCTGATTATTTCCAGTTGGAGGCGATTGAAGATGATATCATTCTCTTCGCACAAGAAATCTACCTAGCCTTTCATCAACTGGCGCAAGAAAAAGAGGTTAAATACACGTTTGAAAATGAACCTGGACAGCTTCCTTTGTTTTTTGATAAAGAAAAAATGGAAATTGTGCTGTACAACCTGTTGGCCAATGCTTTTAAATACAGTGCAAAAGGAGATGAAATCAAACTGAGTATCCACCAAGAAGCGGCTGACTGCCTCATCACCGTGTCAGATACCGGAAAAGGAATGTCTCAGGATAAAGTAGACCAAATTTTTGATCGCTTTTATCAAATTACAAAAACAGAATCTACAGATATTTTAGGCACGGGAATAGGCTTGTCGATGGTCAAAAATATTATGGATTTACACCAGGGGACGATTCAGGTGGAAACAGCATTAGGAGAAGGTAGTAGTTTTTGTCTGCGATTACCACTAGGTAGCCAACATTTGGCAGCAGGACAGATCGGTAAGAACCTTGAAGATAGTGAACAGATTGAGCATTACCAGGTGCTGGAATTCGAGAAAGAAACACAAGGCTACTCGAAAGCGAAGACACTGCAATTACTTATTGTTGAGGATAATCAAGAGATTAGAGCCTTTATCAAGTCTATTTTCATTCATCAGTTCTTAATTCAGGAAGCCGCTAATGGTTTAGAAGGCTTAGCGGCCATCGAAAAACATCCCCCGGATATCATCATTAGCGATATTATGATGGATCAAATGGACGGTATAACTTTTTGTAAAAAGGTTAGAGATAATCCTACCTATGCCCATATTCCATTTATTTTATTGACCGCTAGGACTTCGAATGTATACCAAGTAGATGGACTCGACTCTGGTGCGGATGCCTATATCACCAAGCCTTTTAATCCACAAGTTTTGAAAGCGCAAGTGGAGAATTTATTAAAACTGAGGATCACGCTAAAAGCCTACTATGCGAATAGAATTACACTAGGTCCTAAAAAGATTGAGGTAAATGCCCAGGAGGTGGTTTTCTTGGAATCCCTAATCGAGCATATCGAGAAGGAGCTGGGAGAAAATTTGACAGCAGAAAAATTGGCGGCCTCCATGTCGATGAGTCATTCTACCCTGTACCGTAAGATCAAAAGTTACACCGGAGAATCCATCAACTCCTTCATCCGCTCTATTCGCTTGAAACAGGCTGCTAATTTGCTAGTCGATTCGGATTTAAACATCTCCCAAGTTGCCTATAAGGTAGGATTCTCCGATATCAACTATTTTGGTAAATGTTTCAAGCAACAATTTCAAATGAGCCCTTCCGCTTTTATCAAATCAGAGATGGGCAGCCAAAAGCCCTAGATAGCACTACGACTCCCATCAATACTGTACTTGACAAATTTGTCTAGACCTTTTGACTGATTTTTACCCATCATTTCTTTCCAACTTCTCGAGCTTTGTAACTGTTCGGGCTGGCGATTGAGTCTTGATCCTCCCAGCTTAGATTTTAGTACTTGTTTGGAGGTAAACTTAGCGGCCAAACCATTTTGGTTCTCTGACAACTTTTCAGCGTTGATTCAATCTTACACCACTAATTATAAAACTTATTATCTATGAAGAAGCAATACCTACAAAGTACATTCAGGTGTATTCTATTTGGATGCTTACAATTGGTCCTTTTGGGAGGACTAGCTGCCCAAGAAACTATAAGTGGAACGATCTCCTCCGACGGGGAACCTTTGATTGGTGTAAATATCATCGAAAAAGGAACCTCAAATGGGACAGTAAGTGATATTGAAGGTAACTATACCCTCAATATCCAAAATGCAGGCGCTGTGCTAATTTTCACCTATACGGGCTATAAGGAGGAAGAAGTAGAGAGTGCCGGCAGGTCCATCATCGATGTAGTCATGTCATTTGATGCTGCCAACCTTGATGAAGTAGTAGTAGTCGGTTTTGGCACAAAAAAGAAGGCCCATCTGACAGGTGCAGCAACCTCAGTGGAAATGACCGACATTCTAGCTAACCGCCCCGTGACCAATACAATCGAAGCCCTACAGGGAACGGTGCCGGGTTTACAAATTACTACTAATTCGGGCCAACCAGGTTCCTCAGGTCTGGGTATAAATATTCGTGGGATGACCTCTATCAATGGTGGTGCACCACTTATTCTTTTGAACAATGTTCCAGTGACCATAGAAGACGTCAATCCGCAGGATGTAGAATCTGTAACGGTTCTTAAAGATGCCGCCGCAACTTCGATCTATGGGGCTCGTGCAGCCTTTGGAGTGATATTGATTACAACAAAAAAAGGAACGAAAAACCAACCCATTCAATTCAATTACTCCTCCACCTTTAGTACGAGTTCTCCGGAAGATATTCCAGAAAAAGCTAGCACCTATGACTTTATAAATGCCTTAAATGATTGGGGCTTAGATGTATTCTGGACGGGGCAAGATATTCCAAGTTGGGTAGGATTCGTTGAAGAGTACAAAAATAATCCTTCAGCTTACCCGGAAGGCTTCGCCATACAAGATGGATTGCGTTATCCTTTAGCGGATACAGACCTGATTGGCGCCTGGTTGGATGATGCCGGATTGACCCAAATTCACAATTTTAACTTTAGTGGAGGGAATGAGCGAACCACCTATCGAGTATCGACGGCTTATAGTGACCAAGATGGTATTATTACAACCAGAAATGACAGCTACCGTAAGTACAACTTGAATGCTTCATTAACGACAGACTTGACCTCTAATTTAACGGCTACAACCGATATTTTATATCGCAATAGTACACAGAGAACGCCGCTAGGGAGCTATGGTAATTCCATTAGCTTCAACACTTATACCCCCGCGGAAGGTAATCATGTATTTGACGATGGAACAGAGGTCCCCTATTTCACGCCTGCTAATATCGAAAGACTGAAAGAAGCACCAAAGATCTTACAAGACAATGTACGTTTGTTCGGTAAGTTGGTTTATAATCCGATAAAAGGGTTTAAGCTAACCGGTGAATATACCTTTCAGAAAAGTAACAATGATCAAATTACTAGTGACAATCAAGTGTTGACCGTAAACCCTGAGCGCTTTACCTTAAATGCAGTAGATCCAGTCAACACCTTTTATCGTCGCTTCAATAGCAAAACCGTCTATAATGCCTTAAACCTATATGCTAGCTACGACCTCAGCTTGTCGAATCATAATTTTAGCATACTGGGCGGATTGAATCGTGAAAACAGTGACATTGAAAGCTTTTGGGTAAGAAAAACAAATTTGATTAATGTAGACTTACCCTCTATCTCCGGTGCCTCCGGGACCATTACGAGTGATGATAGCTTTGGACAATGGTCTGTACTGGGGTTATTTGGACGATTCAACTATAACTATTTAGAAAAGTACTTCCTAGAAGTGAATGGTCGCTATGATGGCTCCTCTCGTTTTCCCAAGGATAGCCGTTTTGGTTTCTTCCCTTCCGTTTCGGCTGGGTGGCACATCGGACGGGAACCCTTTTTGGAATCACTTAATTTTCTATCCGACCTGAAGTTTCGGTTTTCTTGGGGCGAAATTGGCAATCAGAACACGCCTTCCTTCTACCCAGCTGTACCTGGCATGGCGGTCCAGAATGCGAGTTGGTTGAATGAAGCCAGTGGCGTACCCTTTGTGACATTAGGCATTCCCAACTTAGTCAGTTCCGCTTTTACCTGGGAGCGTGTAGAAACCTTGAATTTTGGTGTAGATGCTGTTTTTCTAAAAGGCCGCCTCACTACTTCCTTGGATGTCTTTACCAGAAAAACGATAGGGATGTTGATTCCTGGAGCTGAACTTCCAGCGGTGCTAGGTGCAGAAGCACCCACACAAAATGCGGCTGATTTGGAGTCGAGAGGTTGGGAATTGAACCTGAACTGGAATGACCGTAAAAATGATTTCAGCTATAGCATCGGCTTTAACATATCAGACAACCAAGGTGAGATTACCAAATTTGACAATCCAGCAGGACTCATCAGTCAGTTCTATGTGGGGCAAAAAATTGGAGAAATTTGGGGCTACACTACCGATGGCTATTATACCGAAGATGACTTTGTAGATGGAACACTAGACGAAAACCTATTAGGGGGTACGCTCAAGGAGGGAATTCCGAATTGGGAAGGTCGGACTCAAAATCCAGGAGATATTAAGTATGTTGATTTAAATGGAGACGGACTCATCACAGATGGGAATAACACCCTGGATGACCCAGGAGATCGCAGCATTATTGGCAACGATACGCGGCGATTCCAATACGGCATCTTTGCCAACGCTAGTTATAAGAATTTCGATTTAGCCGTTTTGGTTAATGGCGTTGCTAAAAGAGATTTGTACCAAAACAATAGCGTGCGTTTCCCTTATACCAATGAATTCCAGGTCGTCTATATCTCTCAATTGGATTATTGGACACCGAATAATACCAGTGCCTTTTTTCCTCGAAATTATGCCTTAGGAGGTGTGAATTATGGCATTAGCCGCAATACACAAACCAAGTACTTGCTCAGTGGTGCCTATCTGAGGATTAAGAATATCACCCTCGGTTATACGCTCCCTAAAAGCCTGCTAAACAAAGTGAATATAAATCAGCTACGAGTTTTCATAGCGGGGGAAAACCTTTATGACCTAAATGATTTTCCCGATGGGATCAACACGGAATTGCAAAATAAAGGAAATGGAGCAACCTATCCATACCTGAGGAGCTTTTCCGCCGGACTGAACCTAACCTTTTAACTGATGAATTGAGAATGCAGTTGTTTCAAAATATGTTACTGGCTTCTAAAACAACTACAATAAATAAAATCTATGAAAAATATAAAATATATAATAGGCATACTCTCTGTCTCTTATACACATCTGACGCTG
>CAJXUM010000563.1 GCA_913060855.1 uncultured Lewinella sp.
CTACACTATCCTCTTCGTCGGCAGCGTCAGATGTGTATAAGAGACAGGAAATAATAGGGTCGCCCTGCTTTAGCCAATGCGTTATGGAGTGGTGTTTCATGGGTCTTGTCGACCGGCGCATTGACATCGGCTCCTTGATGGATCAGAAAATCACAAACTTTCCAATGTCCAAAGAAAGCCGCATTACCCAATTCTGCATTTAAATCTATACTATCTAGCGTACCGCCCGCTGCTATCACAGCTCTTAGGCCGGTTGTATCATTATAGTAAACGAGCCATTGCAGTGGCTTAATCTCTCCTTGCTGCAAGATGTCTTGCCAATTAGGATGTTGGAATAAATAGATAATATAATCTGTTCTTCCTCGGCTAAGATTGGTTAAGATTTTTTTGACTTCCATAGGCCTTTTTTTAGCGGGCTGAGAATAGCATTAGGTTGAAATTTCTCCACTGTCTCCAATGTATCATTTTTAAAAACTACAATCAACTTTGCTTATAAATTTACATAGTGAAGTTGATTGTAACAATACACTCTCATCGCTTTTTTGTACTTTGCATGCACTTGCCAGTATTTGTATTTACTAGATTAATACCTTGAATTTCTATGAAAACATCGAATTGGACTGCTAGGGCAGTAGGTGCTCTTGTATTGGGTTTTTCCATACTTTTTATACTCCTCTTTACCTTATCAAATGAAACGCGTTCCTCGGATACACCTAGTACTGGTGCACAGCCTAGAGCTGAACGAATGGCCGCTAAAGCCGCTTATTTCCATCAATTGTACAAGGACCCCCAAACCAATCGTGTACCCTTGTGGAGTCCATTGCAGAAACAGTTGCTGGTAAGGAATTTTCAAGCGCAAATACAGCTACGTGGAAATCAAAACAATTTGGTATGGGAAGAAGCTGGCCCAAATAATGTAGGTGGCCGTACTCGGGCTATTGCGCTTGATCGGCGAGATAGTAAGGTGGTCATAACAGGTGGAGTACGTGGTGGCATCTGGAAATCGATCGATGATGGGGTTAGCTGGAAGCATATTCCGGGACTCATTGCCAATGAGAGTATTATGTCCATTGCTCAGGACCCTATTGAACTAGATCATTGGTATGCGGTGACCGGGGAATTGGTCGGAGCTGGCGCTAATTTTTTCGGTGGCGGAATCTATCGTTCTACAGACAATGGGGAAAGCTGGGAGCTACATCAATACCTACTCGATAATGATGAGACTATTTCAATCCATGATTATGAACGAGTGGATGAGAATAACTTGGGTGCTCATCCTTTCTTCTTTTGTGGAACGTACTGTGATCGCAACCCCTTTATTTACTCCTCTAAAGTAGTGGTGAGCCCTACTACACAAACTGTATTTGTAGCTACGAATGCCTATGGGATTAAAAAATCGAGTGATGCGCTAATGAGCTTTCAGCACAGTTTACCTGAACCGCTTGATGTACCCGGAGAGGGACCGGTAGGCCCCCTGCAAGCAGATGCGGCCACTACCCTACTATTAGCTTTTGAAGAAAACCTTATGGACCTCGATGGGAATACGCCAAGTAATAGTACTAATGTCGATTATGCCGAAGGCATCCACGGTTTTGGCGCCAACATGGGGAATACTTCCCAATTCGATTTTCCGAAGGAGGGCATCATCGATGGTCGACAGGGTACGATCGAATTTTGGTTTAAACCCAACTGGGATAGCTTCACTACAGGGGAACACGATATGGTCTTAGTAGGCAACTTCCCAGATGCTATATTCATTCATCATATTGAATCGCAGGTAGAAATTATCCATACAGCGGGGGACCTGCCAGGACAGGCTTGGGCGGTAGCTAGCGGATCGACGGGACACTGGAAAAAGGGAGAGTGGATCCATTTAGCTTTTAGTTGGGGCGGTAATGAAATCGCTTATTATGAAAATGGAGTGCTGGTATCAAAACGTGCAATGCCCTACACCCTACCCGATAATACGGGGACGAACATTAAATTTGGCCGAGTAGAGGGTGGTTCGATGGATGGCGTGATAGAGGAATTACGGATAAGTAATACGGCTCGGACCCAAGACGAAATAATCCGAACTTATTTTGCCGGAGGTATCGGGCCACGACCCAATGCCGATCCACAACAAACGCAAACTTGGAGCGATGTTGACATCGACAAGGACGGTCGTCTGTTAGCCTACCTGTCTGGCAACACAGGGGAAGGGGCAGGTATTTATTTTTCTGATAATGACGGGGCATCCTGGACCAATATCACACCAGAAGATTGGGATAAAAACATGAGTCGGGGCCTGATTCGATTTGCACCCTCTAATCCCAATGTCGCTTATGTGCTCTTTCAGGAATTGGATGTTCCTCTCGGTGGGGAGACCTTCTTTAAAATAGATGTAGCCGCACAAACCTTTGAAGAGCGTTCGCAAAACTTACCTAAATTCGTTGGCTTTAATAATCCTGAAGATGATGGATTTCCTTTGGGCATCGGCGAATGGTTGATGCAATTAGATGTCAAACCCGATGATGAAAATTTTGTCATCGCAGGCGGGGTGCAATTAGCCCGTTCCTTTGACGGCTTTGCCACCAGTACAAATGAACTTGTAAAGCACCATATCAATAGCAATTCACATGTGGATAATCATATTGTCGTCTTTGATCCCGAGCAACCCAATACAGCCTGGTTAGGGAATGATGGTGGGATTTTCAAAACGGATAATATTTTGAGAGAGACAACCACTCCTTTTACTAATATCGAATGGCAACATAAGTTTAAGGGATATAATGTCGTGACTTACTATGCTTTAGGTCTTCCCCGCGACCCGGGTGATTTTCGCATTATCGGAGGAGCGCAAGACCGTGGTACACCTGTGCTTGACCGAGCTAGTGATATCGATCCGCAGGCTAGTATTGGAGATCCCTTTGGCGGAGATGGTGGTTGGTCATTTCTTGGAAAAAATCATGCCTATGTGTATGCGGCCGTGGGTCAATCCTATCGCTTAAAATACAATGATGCTGGCCTGCCCTCTTTTGATGATGGCTTTTTAGGACTTACTGGGACTTTGGTGAATCGACCCCATGACTTTATCAATCCATTTGTCGTAGATATGGAGGATGAAACAGCCATTTATTATCCATTAGCCAACAAGCTACTTCGCTTTACAAAACTGGATGAGCAGCCGGAGTATTCCGATCTGCAAGCTACGGATTGGGAAGAGCCAGCTGGTTTGGCCGGCCCCGCAAATTCGAAGATAACAGCAGTGCAACTATCGGTTACGCCCAAAGATATCCTCTACTACGCCATTCAGCAAGAGGGAGAATTGCCACAAATTTATCGTTTGGAGGATGCGGAGAATTCTACTGTCCCGAACGCGAAGCAGCCCGTTACTGGTGCGGCGGCTGGTTCCTGGGTAAGATGTATAGCTATTAATCCCGATAATGTGGATGAAATTGTGGCAGTGATCAGCAGCTCTAATGTCCCCAAGTTATTCCACTCCTTGGATGGTGGAAGTACTTTTACGAATGTAGACGGAAATTTGGCCAATACCGAAGATTTACCTGGTCCTCACACCAATTGGCTGAGTATTATGCCCTATGAAGGGACGATATACTATGTGCTAGCCACTACGACTGGCGTTTTTGTGACCCAACAATTGGAGGGGGCAAGTACCTTTTGGGAGTTACAAGATTCCGACCAAATCGGCTTTGCCAGCGCACAAATGGTACAGACTCGACCCGCTGATGGCTTGATTGCGGTGGCGACCTATGGGCGGGGCATCTTTATTGGTGGTCCTAATGGCGTTCCCACAGCTGTAGATGATGTTTTGGCAGAAGAACAGCACCTCTTCCAGCTGTTCCCTAATCCGACCACCGGAGGCTTAGCCCAGCTTGCCTTTGACTTAGCTGAACCGCAAAGGGTGAGTGTTACGATTAATGATATGTCGGGAAAGGAAATCTATCGGAAAGCTCCTCAGAAATATGGTGCTGGGGCACACCAATTTGACTTACCGTTGGCCGCTTTAAGTGATGGCGTTTATGTGGTTCGCTTGGAGACTGGCGGGCAGCAATTTGTCAGAAAATTGCTGGTTACGAAAGATTAGGCTTAGGCTAGACTTCAGAAGTTTTCTAAGGCATGACCGAGGAAACTTCTGAAGTCTAATATCTCTAGCCCGTCTTTTACTATTTAACCTCCTCAACCCGCCTTCCGCAAAATCACATCCCCATGATGCGTCGTAAACATAACGGAAACTCCGCCACTCCCGATTTGTGATTGGGTCCTCTTGCTGATTTCGACCCTCGAGTCGCCTTTTGAAGAGGGAATCACTTTAGGTTTTGCTGCCTTGGGTTTCAACTCAAAACCAATATTTTTGCTTCCAAAGCCTACCTCCAGACAGGCACTTAGCTTTTTTTTAAATCATTGGGACTCTTACAATACTTGAAGTCAGTCTCCACATCTTCATGTGGTTGTGCCTATGTTTCAATACTTACATATTTGTATATAGAATTAATGTAAAGTGTCTAGTTCTTCCCTAGTCTGTGTGAGATTTTCAAACCATTTAAAATTTTGAATTATGAAAACGTACACCGTATTGTGGCTTTTGTTTTGCTTTGCTAGTTTAACGCAAGGTATAGCACAGCAATCCCCAACCCTACCATCTACTAATGGAGGGAGTAGCGTCACAGAAAACATTCAATTGGACTGGGCTGTCGGCGAACCTTTTGTCGCGACACTTAATTCACCTACTGGTTTCATAACGGAAGGACTTCTTCAACCCAATATCGTGACCTTGCCACCAGCCTATGAGGAATCTACAAGTTTAACTATTTCTTTAGCTCCTAATCCAACAAATTCAGCACTATCTATCGATTTCAATACGGAGACCGAAAAAGAGATTCGCTTGTCTGTGTTTGATATGAGTGGTAACCTGATTGGAACGCAACTTTATATTGAGCCTCAAGGGGCTCATAATTATGATATGAGAAAATTAGTTCCAGGCATGTATCTATTCCGGTTTCAAGGAAAGCAGAAGCGTTTTCTTCAAACGATGAAAGTCATAAAAATTCAATAACACTTTAACCCTAGTTAAGATGAAAAAAATAATACTACTCTTCGCCTTGATTATATATCTGTCTCTTATACACATCTCCGA
>CAJXUM010000564.1 GCA_913060855.1 uncultured Lewinella sp.
CACTATCCTCTTCGTCGGCAGCGTCAGATGTGTATAAGAGACAGGCCCAAAAGCTAGTTAATAGAGAGAAAAAAGAAATGGCTAAAGTCAGGTTTTTATACCGAATAGCGCGGCTCGGGTAAGCAAATTTGATCGGAATAAAATGCAAAACAGAGAAAAAGATAACGACAATCATGTTCCCAATTGGAGGAAGAGGCACCACAATTACCAGCACAAAAATGATTAAATTCCAAAGCACTGGAAAGCCGATAAAGTGCATATCCTCAGAGACCATACCATCCTTCCCGTAATAAATGGCTGCCGTCAGCAACATCAAGAAGGCCATTAGTAAGCCTCCAATGCCAGGTACTAGATCAGCCATGTAAAAAAAGTAGGCGGGAATAAGTGCATAGGTAATGAAATCTACGATATAATCAATCATCTTACCGTCCATACCGGGTAAAACTTCCTGCACCTTTAATAAGCGGGCAAAGGTCCCATCAATACCATCGATGAACAGCGCCAAGAAAAGCCACAACATAGCCTCTCGCCAATCCTGGGCATTAATCGCAAGGATGGACATGAAGGCTGCTATTAGGCCACTAGCTGTAAACAAATGAACCCCCCAGGCTAGTAGTTTTTGTACGGTCGTAAATTGCTGCATAAGGTTGGTAAAGGTAATAATAAATGTTAATGCTAGAGGTGTCTTAATCATTGTCAAAAAGACAGTATGGCTTCCCTTGGAGAAATAATGCAGGTACGCATGCACTAAGAAGGATTTTAACTACCTTGTTGGACTGAACAAGTGACCAAATAACATGCAAGATAATAAGAGAAAGGTACTAGTTCCGACAGCTTTGCTGCTCGGATTTCTAGGCGCGATTGGAGTATACTTACGTTTATTCACCGAGTTGGATGTCAATTGGCCCGCCTTCTTTTCGATGGTGATTTTCTACGGATTGATTTTCGGATTAGGAGCCTATGCGGCGACCCTGAAGCGATCCGATGATAGCACGGGGATCATGTTGGCCGGTCGGGAAATTCCATTAGGGATTGCCATTTTCACGATGAGTGCCACCTGGGTAGGCGGCGGCTACATCAACGGAACTGCAGAATATACAGCCGACGCTGGGCTTGTTTGGGTGCAAGCCCCTTGGGGTTATGCCATGAGTTTGATTATCGGTGGGTTATTTTTTGCCCGAAAAATGCGTCACTATCGCTTTCGCACCATGCTGGATCCTTTGGAGCAACGTTTTGGGAAACGGATGGCGGCAGTCTTGTTCCTACCCGCGCTCTCCGGTGAAATATTTTGGACGGCAGCTATTCTCACCGCATTGGGCAGTACTTTTGGAACCGTCTTAGGGTTGGATATAGAAGCCTCGATCGTACTTTCTGCTTTGATTGCCATTGCTTATACGGCTTTGGGTGGCTTATGGGCTGTAGCCCTCACCGATCTCGCTCAAATGGTCATCTTATTACTTGGCCTCTTTTTAGTGGTGCCTTATGCTTTGGATATGGTAGGGGGTTTGGATGCCGCCTGGACCATTTACAAAGAGAAAAAAGGAGCAGCGGCTAGCTTTTTACCTTCCCACGAAGCATTAGGTAGTTACTACTGGAACTGGTGGGATTATGCGCTATTATTAACGTTCGGCGGAATACCCTGGCAGGTCTATTTCCAACGTGTACTTTCTTCAAAAGATGAAAAAACAGCGGTACGTTTATCTATTCTGGCCGGAATAGTTTGCTTGATTGCAGCTGTCCCACCGATACTGATTGGTATAACTAGTGTAGCGGCCGACTGGACCAGCATGGGGCTCACGCCTCCTCCTGATGCGGCCTCTACCCTACCGTGGGTAGCCCGCTATCTCACCCCCACCTGGGTAGCCACCATTGCCTTGGGTGCAGTAGCAGCAGCGGTGATGTCTTCCGTGGATTCCTCGATACTATCGGCTTCTTCCATGACTGCCTGGAATATCTTCCGCCCTTTGGTAGAACCTGATATCAGCCCCAGCAAATTACAAAAAGTCATTAAACGATCCATTTGGATCATCGGTATAGCAGCCACCTTACTGGCGCTCAATATTCAAAGTATTTATGAATTGTGGTTTTTGTGTAGCGACTTCGTCTATTGTCTCCTATTTCCTCCACTGGTCTGTGCTTTATTTGACCCCAAGGCGAATACCTATGGGGCTGTTGCAGGCTTTACGGTCGCTTTTATTCTCCGTTTTGGTGGTGGGGATGCTACACTAGGTCTTCCCGTTGTGCTCCCCTACCCCATGATCGAAGATGGGGTTGTCCTGTTTCCTTTTCGGACCTTAGCGATGGCCTCTGGTTTGGTATCGATACTCGTGGTGTCTCGTCTGACGCAGGGGATGTCAACGCCGAAGGCTTTGGAGCGCTTGGCGTAGCAGGACTATGCCGATGCAGGTGTTTTCCACCTGCATCTAAACTTGGCTCCTGAGGTAATGCAGGTGGGAAACACCTGCATTGGCGGCGGGTTGGCTGTCGGTGGCGGCGAGGATAGGGCTTAGAAGCGGAAGGGCTTAATCAGGATGGCGCCACTCACTTTTAGATTGGAACTTAATACGATAATTTCTTCTTTGACGCCATCGTAAATGGAGACGGCCACTGTATTTGGTGGGATATCCCCTAAGTCTTCCGCATGTAGGATGAGAAAGTTATCTCCATCTAGGATTTGCACAGGGATACTCCACTTTCGTTTATCGACTCGATAGTTATCCAATATCTTCTTGCCATTCAACAGTAAGGTTACGAAGTCACCATCTACGGTGCCATTGTCCCATACTTTTATCTTAAGGTTTTTGCTTTTAACTTGGAGCACCTTATCGATTTTCACCGTGCGCTGGTGTTTTGCCTGATAGGGATCGAATTCTTCTTTCGCGCGCTGACGGTTTGCTTGTTTGAGAATGGGTCGCTCGAGGTGCATTGTCCCGGGAGCGCAGGGGCCGGACTCCATGTCATGGTCTTCAATATGCCCCGCCCAGTCACCATCCAAGAGGTATTTGCCGTCTACTTTAGTGAGATATAAGGCGGCATTTTTGATACACCAAGGCCATTTACTATCTGTTTTATCTATTATCGCATTTTCCATCAGTCGGAGATGTGCCGCTTCGGTTAGCGTATCCCAGTCGAGCGAAAATTCAGCCGTGCCCCCATTCCCTTCAGATACAATGGTAGAAACGCCTGTCCCATCCGCTTTGAGGTTCACTTCAAAGAAAAAACCATATTCTCGGTCCGATTGTGACACATACCCTGTCCATCGGCCTTCATAAGTAAAGGCCTTTTCTCTTTCAGGAACAGCCTGGGAATATGGGCGTGCTAAATAGACTTTCCCGGGCGTGCAACCATCGGCCGTCCAAGTACCATAATAGGCATCTTCTTCACCGACCTTGGGATTCAGCATCATATACTTAAAGCACCATTTTGGTTTCTCAGGCTCTATTTGTTCAACTTCTTGCAGGACTATTTTCCCACCTTGATTGATACCTGATAAGACAAAACGGGCTTGCACTTTGCCTTCATTCAGGCTAGAAAAAGCCACCCCGCTGATCCCGTCTCCTTTCTGGGCAATATTGATTTCGTAGTAGAAGGTATCGGTTTTCCCATCTTGACTTAACCACCCTATCCACTTACCATCTAGCGCTTGCGCTACTAGTCCCAAAGAGGAAAAAATCGATATCAAAAGGAAAAAATACTTAAGCATGTTACCTGAAATAAGCGTAGAATTTAGCTAAAATGTGGTTTTATACCCCCAAAACCACATCAAAATGTGGTTTCAAAGCATTATTCTTTACCGTAAATTTGTAATGCCTTTTAGGATAATAGTAAACTGTTCGCAGTTGCTATTGATCAAAAGGGGGACTTTAACACACAAATACTGATGCAAGAATTTGCCTGGCTTTTTGGCCAGGCTCTTTTTTTTTGGGGTCAATAGTCCCTTTACAAAGAAGGTAAAATAGAAAATAATAAGGCAAAGATCGATAGTGTATTATTCATTTTTTTTCTAAATTTGTTTAGAGAAAGACGACCACCTAATAGAATTTCTAAAAATTCACCCAACTAAACTTCCCAAAAATTAGTTTCGATAGTGACGCATGTTGTTTTAGGCACAATTATTGTACCAACATAAGTCATCTCAAATCCTGGTCTCACGGATAGTTCCCTCTTCAGAGAAAATAAAACTAAGCCCCGCGATTTCAATTGAATTCGAGGAATAGTTCCATTCCCCTTTAGGTAGATTAAGCGTAACCCAAACATAGTTTATAAAGATTTTGCTTCACTGAAGCAAAGCAAGTCGTACTTAAATCGGTTTTCGGTTGCCTGGCTATCTATTTGGTAGTCGGGCTTCCTTTTTGGTACCTATCCAGCTTTTTTATAGTGAATTTGTTTAAAAAAAATGGTCACCCTTACTTCTGCAAGGATGACCAGGTCTACACTGTTCCGGATTATAATGGGGATTAAATTGAAAGGGGATATTATTCTCTTAGGCTGTCTTTAAGGCCCATTGTTATTTTAGTAGGGGATTGTTTAGACTTTAAAAACAGCTCATGCTTAGACTTCAGAAGTCAGTTTAGGTTAGTAGATATCTATCGGATATGTCTGCCCGTTGATCGTCAATACGGCAGCGCCATTTCCCAAGAACTCCACATTTCCATTGATGCTAAAATTCTCACCACTCGAGGATTGCCCTTTGATTAAAAGTGTAGCTGTACCTCCCGTGATACGGCGCTTGATTTTCCCTACGCTTAGGTCTTGCACCGTGAATTCGATGGTAGAGGAAAAACTCTTTTGTTCTCTTACTTTTGAAACTTGCGATCCATTCCGTACATAAGAGCCATTGAATAGGTAAGCGGAACCACTCACCAGATTGGTCATGGCCCAAGTCCCGTCGGCCTTATCATCAGAGATCAAACGCAATGACTCATAATCACCGCTTGCGGTCCGGCTAAAATCGAGACTTTGTGGCACTTCTTGTTCATTGCAATTGAGTATCCATTGCCAGCTAGTCGCATAATTACCGGTAAACCGAGCGGAGCTAAAGTTCCGACTCAGGGTGCTGTCCTTGCTGATCCCACAATACACATTGGTCCTGTCTCTTATACACATCTGACGCTGCCGACGAAGAGGATAGTG
>CAJXUM010000565.1 GCA_913060855.1 uncultured Lewinella sp.
GATCTACACTATCCTCTTCGTCGGCAGCGTCAGATGTGTATAAGAGACAGTCCGGGTGCTGATCAATGAGGTTGGTGGTTTCCCCCAAATCTTCCGCTACATTGAACAGCTCTACTTTGGGTGTGTTTTTGTATTTCGTCTCTTTCGACCAGTACTTAATGAGTTTGAAATCACCTTTTCGTATCGCACTTCGAGGCTTGCGGTGCGACGATTGGTGATAGATCAGGTACTCGCTGTTTCGTGCTACCTTTTCCACACTTTCATCCAGTAGTAACGGAACCATACTGCCCCCATCAATGGCCTCCGTCATCTCCACATTCCCTCCTGCTAGTTCTGCAAAGGTCGGTAAAAGGTCTAAACCTGTTACGGGTGTGTTGCTAACACTGCTGGCTTTAATGCCAGGGCCGGCAGCCATAAACGGAACCCGCAAGCCCCCCTCATAAAAGGAATGTTTTCCATCACGTAAGGGAATATTTCTATTGTGTTGCGTGGAGTAATAAGCATTTACTAATTCTTTGTTTTCGTCAATGACGGCAATCTGATTTAAGGACAATCTTCCGCCATTGTCACCCATTAGAAAGATGTAAGTCTCTTTTTCAATTCCCTGTTCTTTGATAAAATCCATGATCATTCCCACACCGGTATCCAAATCTTTCAGCATGGCAGCAAATTCAGGATTGGTATGCCGTTCACCCGGTTTTTTATGCTTGAAATAGTCATAGGTTTCTTTTTGCGAGACCAAAGAAAGGTGTGCTGCATAATGCGAAAGCTGAACATAAAAGGGTTTCCCTTCAGCTATACTCTCTTTCATAAAAGCTTTTGCACGACTGGTAATGCCAAAGATATCTTTTGCATTTTTATCGTCCCAATGCCCGCTAGGTTTGCCCGCTCTTTTTGCTTTTGAAGGATTTCCTATTTTATGGGCCTTCATATATTCGTCGGCAGCTTTTGTATAATCTTTGACATTTAAAAACCCATCCCCAAAGATTTCCCCGCCACCGTTTGATGTCATTCCATCGTCATAATCAAAACCGGCATCTTTGGGTACCATAGCAATGTGCCATTTACCAAAATGAGCCGTTTTATAAGCTGGATTTGCTTTTTTAATGGCCCTTGGAATCGTCAACCAATCTGCCGTTTTTTTATACCAGTCTGCATCCTTATTATAAATGTGCCTGGCCGCATTTTGACCGAACATCAAGCTGTGCCGGCTGGGCGAACAGATGGGGTTCGGCGTATATCCTTGCGTAAAAAGCACGCCGGATTCTGCCAGTCGATCCATATTGGGCGTCTCATAATAATCACTCTTTGATTCGGGAATGGTCGGGTCGGCGCGGTGCGAGGTATGTGTCCAGCCTTGATCGTCGGTGAGAATAAAAATAATATTGGGACTGCTGCTGCTCGATTCTTTTTTAACGGCCTTTCCTCCTGCGCAGGAGGCAATCAGTAGGAAAGCAATAAATAGTATACTCGGACTAAATTTTCTCATAGTTGTCTATTTTTAGCAGCATTGGAGTTAAGATACCTACTAGTTCTTCCTCCTTCTCTGACAAATTTTGTGGTCCCAGCCGGACAGACAGGGTTTTAGATGAAAGGATTGCGACCAAAGGAAGAAGGATCAATTACCGATAATCCTCCCCCGTCAAACTCAATAGGACTGACTTTTGCCATTTAAAAAGCTGCCCCTGCATGTTCTCAACGATATCTGGATGAAGAGAAGCCATATTGTTCTTCTCAGCCGGATCGTTCCTAAGATCAAACAATTCAATTCTCGACAGATCCCCTCCTTGTTCATCTACCACCAATTTGTATTGTCGGTCTATCATCACCCTTGCACCACTAGTATCCTCTTCTGATAAGGAGGGATAGTGCAAATTCCGGAAACTACGGGTGTATTTGCCATTCATTATCTTGACCAGCGGCACTGTACCTTCCTGAAGATGAGGATCAATGTAGGCTTGGGATTCCTCATTGAACACCTTATTGGGTTCAAAATGCCAGAAAAAGAGAGGATTTGCACGATCCTGCATGCTGTCCTTGATCAAAGGGGCCAAACTAATTCCATCCAATGGCCGGTCTGGCAAATCTTCTCCAACCAAAGCACAAAGAGTAGGTAAAATATCGCTAGTAACGGAACTCAGTTGAGTGATTCTTGCCGCAGGAATATACTTGGGCCACTCTATAATGCCCGGCACTCGGATACCGCCTTCATACATCGTCCCCTTTTGTCCGCGCAAGCTCATGCCCGTGCGGGCGGCGCTGGACGGTGTACCATTATCGCCACAAAACCAGAGCAGTGTATTTTCACGTAATTTTTCTTCTTTCAGGTAATGGCGTAAGCTGCCAATGGATCGATCCATAGCTGTAATTTCCGCATATCGCTCTTGCAGTACTTCCCGCAAAGGACGCTCCACCCTCTTCCCTGTTTCATTGGACGTGAGTTGAACCGTTTGTTTCTCATAATCGGCTGGGAGCTCATTATATAGCGCCAGGTCTTCCGTTAATCCGCTATAAGGCTCATGTGGGGAGCCAAACCAGATGACGACTAAAAAGGGTTGATCGCTTTGTTTGGCTTTTTCCATAAACTGGATGGCTTCATCCACAATAACTTGTGAGCTCTCTCCCGTAAATTTTTGGGGTGGCCCACCGTTTCGGGAAAGGACAGGATCCAGTTCAAAGAAGTTGTCATGGGAGAGCCATTCATCAAATCCCATCGCCCCGGGACTCGTGGGAGAATCTTGCTTTACCGGTCCCAAATGCCACTTACCAAAATGAGCAGAAGTGTATCCTGCTTTCTTTAAGATATGAGCTATAGTCGTTTCCTCGGGCCGGATAGACCAATTGGGAGAAAAGGTGCCATAACGGTTCGGATGTCGCCCGGTCAGAAAGCTGCCACGGGTAGGAGAACACGAAGGATGTCCAGCATAAAATCGATCGAAACGCAATCCCTTTGCCGCCATCTCGTCCAAAACCGGTGTTTTCACATGTGGATGGCCATTGTAAGCTACTTCATCCCAGCCTTGGTCATCACTCATCAACAGTACAAAATTAGGAGGCCTTTCCGCTTCCTTCTCCTGATCGATTGGCTGCTTATTCCCACAAGAAGAAATCATGGTTATTAGCAGTATGGCTGCTAAAGGTAATGTATGCTTTGCATTAAAATTCATCATAAACGCTCCATGAAAGGGTTAAATAATAAGATCCTTGTCTCATTCATGCTATTGGATAAAAGAGGCGAGAGGCCAGATGACAGAGGCGAGATGGACTAGATATAGGGCAGAAGGTGCGCCTCAGCCATCTCTTTTCCTTCTCCTTGCCGCCAGGCAGGTCGCTTCTGTCTTCCAAATGTCTAGTAGATATGAGTCTCATTTAACAAAAAGACTCAAGCGATCATTTCTCATTCAAGGTATTCTCATACCAAACCACGCCCAAGCCTTCGCTTTTCTCCCCATAATTTTCTTCACAGATCAATATGTCTAGGTCCCCATCTTCGTCTATATCCAGCAGTTCCACTTTGTCATACTTCGCTTTATGGACGCCTGAAATAGTTTGAAAGTCTGATTCCTTTACTCCCTCTATCCTATTGCCATCGAGCCAGATCAAACCCTCTTTTTTGTACTGATCAGTATTGGTACTAATAATCAAATCATTCGTTCCATCCCCATTGAGGTCTCCTACTTCCACAGATTTAGCATTTCCGGTAAAGCTAGGCAATTCAATAATTTGTTCTCCCCAATTCAATCCCTCTTTATCCCCTCTTTTATAGATTCTAATGGTTTGTTGGCTTCGCTCAGCGACCACGGCTTCTTCCTCGCCATCACCATCCACATCTGCCATTGACATGAACATCACCTCCAAGTCGCCCCCACCAATTAGATGGCTTTTCCATGCTTTTTGCTCACCTGGATTCTCTAGCCACCTGCATCCAGTCAATGCCTCCCGTCTATCCGTAATGATGATATCCATATCGCCATCGCTATCCATATCCCTGATCAATATCGACATCACCCACCCCACTGGACTAATGCTGTGCCAGGTCCAATCCTTCCAGCGCTTTGCCTTTCGGGGGGCCTCAAACCAACCTAATTCGGCACCATGTTTCCCGGCGGCAATAAGATCCTCTCCATTTTTGCCATCTAGTTGCAGCGGCTCGGCATACATCCACATCATACGCCCGTCGGAAGCGGGCAATACGATTTGCTTCCATTTTTCTGCTTGTAAGAATTGCTTTTTGGGTGCTAGATGTACATAAATTTTCTCTGAGCCTTTCTCTCCACAACTCACCACGTCCAAACGGCCATCGTTATTCATATCCATAAAGACGGCATCCTCTACATTGGGTGTTACACCGACCGTAACCGCTGGCCATATTTCTTTAACCTTTGCTTTGCCAGGATTCAAGTAGAGTTTAGTCAATCCCCCTTCTTCCCAGCCTGTGACGATATCGATATGGCCATCTCTATTGATGTCGGCCAATTTCACGCCGTCCGCCCCGCTGGAAGAATTATCGATGGTATGGCGAGCCCAAGGAGAGGAGGTTCTCGCAGTGCTAAAGGCAGGGCTATGCTGCTGAGCTTCGAGTTCGCTATTAATAGTTAGGAGTAGAGAGAGGCAAGCTATTGTTAGGAGAAGGTTCTTCATTTATTTTTCTGTGTTTTTGAATCAGTGTCTAACGTAATCGTCGGGCACCCTTGATCGCCGCCCTCCCATTTAAGGCTATATTTGGACAGGCCTGCCGTGTATACACAAGTTATTAGTCGATCCTCACTAGGCTTGTGAATTTCCGGTTGACTATGAGGTAAAGACTAATCATGCGGATACCCGCTACATCCGTACTAGCCTATCAGATTTCACCTGCTCAAAGGATAGCAATTACCGTGGTCTTTTTCTTTTATACAGTTAAATCACTAAAAGATACAGCAAATTTATTCATGACAAAATATTTGGTGATTCTTTCCCTTACTGCCTTTTATCTAAATTGTTTTGGACGGACAAAAGGACTCGTGATTCCCCTGTGAGAAAGCGATCCGCTGATCAAAACAAAAAAGCACTGAAAGGTTACTACTGGAGAGAGGACAGAGGACAGAGGAGAGAGGAGCTGTCTCTTATACACATCTGACGCTG
>CAJXUM010000566.1 GCA_913060855.1 uncultured Lewinella sp.
ACGAGATCAGCCTCGGTCTCGTGGGCTCGGAGATGTGTATAAGAGACAGAGAATAGCTTTAATCCCATCCAGTAAAATCTGGTGATCATCTGCCAATATTATTTTTATCATAGTTCAACGGGTATTTAGTAGATTTCTTACGCTAATACTAGCGACGGGCATTTATTAAAAATTGCTAGTCATCTTTTCCTACGATGTACGCAAAGGCACATTTATACTCACTAATGTTCCAGCCCCTGGCCTGCTATCGATTTCATACTCTCCACCAATGTATTCTGTTCTAAAAGCTATACTTTTCAATCCCATCCCCTCATTGTCCAGTATTTTATCAGGTTCAAAACCTTTCCCATCATCCTCTACCGTTAGACTTAGCCACTCTTCACTGTAGGTTATTTGTACGAGTACTTCCTTGGCTTCAGCATATTTGACAATATTATTCAGCAATTCTTGTACAATTCGATACAACATCACATTGGTGCTATCATCCAAAATTTGCTCCTTCCCATACACCTGAATATCTGCTTCAAAGTCATGGGTATCGTCCATCTTCTGTATCAAATCGCCCAAGGCTTTTTTCAGTCCTAATTTGCTCAATGCTTGCGGCATCATTTCGTGGGCAATTTTGCGCACTTCGGTGCAGGCTTCGTCTATCATATCGCTAGCTTTACTGTAAATTTTCTCCGTTTTATTATTAGTAAAACTAATTTGCAGATTGCTGACACTTGCTTTTAAGGTGGATAATAAATTGCCCAAGCCGTCATGTAGATCTCTGGCTATGCGAGCTCTTTCCTTTTCTTGCCCTTCCAACATAGAACGCATCGAGATAATTTGCTGCTCTTGCCTTGCCGTGGCTAGAAGCAAGCTTTTGGCCCTTAAGCGATTTTGATAAACCAGTGTCCCTATGATTAAAGTAGACAATAAAACACCTAAGGATAAGATTAATAAATTCACTTGGTTCTTTTTTTTTCGGTTAGTAATTTCTTCTT
This sequence comes from uncultured Lewinella sp., assembly GCA_913060855.1. Taxonomy (GTDB): domain Bacteria; phylum Bacteroidota; class Bacteroidia; order Chitinophagales; family Saprospiraceae; genus DT-111. The sequence goes on from CAJXUM010000566.1 coordinate 987, forward strand.
CTAATAGGCGTGTTTTTAGTTGTTCTTTTTCGTATTGAATTTTCAAGTCGGCGAAGGCTCCCAAACTAGCATCGCTTAATTTAGCTTCTTCATCCATGGTCTTTAAGTCCTGCAATAATTGATAGGCAACTTGATAGTTTCCTCGTAGAAGTTCTCCTTTACGCCGTACATCTTTAATGTAATACGTAAAACCTAGTCTTTCTGCTACTCCCGGAACGACAGCTGCACTGTCCAATAGGGCTTGTGTATTTGCAAAACCCAGGCTTTGAATTTTTCGAAATATCCCCATCGTGTCTAACCCCTTTTTCGCTCCCTTATAAGCCATATCCGCAATAGCAATCAAGTTTTCTGCCACAGCTATATTCTTTACTTTATCTCTGTATTTATAGGATTCAAAATAATGGGTCGTTGCCACCTCTAAATCTTCCAATAATTCCGCAGATTGTCCCAAACCAAAGTAAATTCTTGCAATGGCAACTGGGTTCTCTGGTTGCTCTTGGAGTCGATAGTCCAAAGCCGTTTGGTATTTGGCGATGGCTTCTTCGGGTTGCTCTAAGAGGTTCATACATATCCCCCAATTATTCAATATCCCTGCCTTCCGTTCTTCATTTTCCGATTGTGAGTAGTAATCATAGGCCTTTATATAAGCCTCATTAGCTTCTTCTAAAGAGCCATAATGCATCAAGATGGAGCCTCTACCATCATAGGTCAAACCTAATCCATCTAAGTCGCCAAGCCTATCATAGACCATCGCCGAACTATCAAGTAAAGCCACCTTTTTATCCATCTCATCATAGTGCAAACACCAAGCTAAACGATGATAGGCCTTGCCCAATAACTGCTGTTCGCCGAGTGCTTTAGCCAAATCCAAAGCCCGATAAGAATAGTTTATCGCTTCGGGTCCATTATATAGCAAGAAAGCAATCCTAAGATAGGTAGCACACTTCATGGAATCTTCAGGCATGGTTTCTACTACCTGCTTTATACTGTCTACCTCAGTTGCAGCGCTGAGTGTCAATGGTAACATCAACAAAAAACAATAGACATACCGAATTGGGAGGGACCTCTTCATCATAAAAAGTAGTTGTGCAGCTTAGCTCATAAAAGACATAGAACTCATGTACAAGATACGAGCTTTTGGTTTTTAATGATATAGCACAATAGGGTGATTTTAAAATATCACACAATTGTGTGAGAAAAGTGGTCAATAGTATGATTTTTCAAAATCACATTTTTGGGTGTAGATAAGTGGCTGGATATGTTGGAGATTTGTAGTGTAGTTTTTAATCATTATAAACCTTTAAAATTCCAAAATCATGAAAACCGCAAAAGCTAAAAAGAAAACAACGGCTAAAAAGAAGGCCAAACGAAAGGCTGGCGTTTCACCGAGTCAGGACAAGAGGATGCCTAATGAGGGTATAGCAAAAATGGCCCAGCAGCCAATCACTTACCCTGCTATGTGGGCAGCTGTTCAGCGGATTGCACAGCCAGTTTCTTTTGAATCATTGAAGCAATTCTACAACATCTAGGGCTTGTTTTCTTGTATTAGCGAGACTGGGTAGGATCTTAGCCGAATTTTTCCAATAACAAACCTAAAAATTCAACAAGTATGACTGACCAAAATTTATTATCTGCCAGCAGAATTAATCGCTTGAGGGTACAAGGTTATACTACCCAGTCTCCGCTTGAATTATCCCAACTGGCATTCGGCAATCGTTTTGCATATCGCATATGTACTGCCTTATTAGTTGTTGGGGTAGCCACAGCGAATACGCCCCTACTCTCTTTCATGTTGGTCATTGCTGCTCTAGGCGTGCTTTTACCCAATCATCCCTTTGATTATATCTACAACCAGCTTCTGGCCAAGCGCATGAATAAACCCAAACTGCCAAAACGTTCTAAGCAATTGAAGTTTGCTTGCGCCGTAGCTACTTTATGGATTGCCGCTACCATCTATCTTTTTACTTCGGGATTCCTGACAACAGGCTATGTAATGGGAAGCATTTTGATAGGAATAGCCTTCACGGTAAGTACTACTGATTTTTGTTTACCCTCGGTGATTTACAACACGATTTTTCTAAGAACCCCCCCTTTAACTAATCCTAAAACCCAAACATCATGAAATATATTATCGAAAGTCTGCTGCCTTTTTTCAACACGAGCTTGTGCTTTCAACTACTACACTGGCATGGAGACATCTATGGATTCAATGCTACTACCCCAAATGGGGAGCCGCAAAAAACCAATAACACCAATGCGTTATGAGCCAAGTAATCGAATTCGCAGGTATTAATGAGCAAGTGGAAAATGATGATGAGTTTAATTCCTTATTGGACATTTCCATTCACCATAAAATCCCACATTTACACGAATGTGGTGGCCACGGTGCTTGTACGACTTGCCGGGTCAGAATATTGGATGGCATCTATAATTGCAGCCCCAAAACAGAAATTGAAAAGTCAACGGGCTTTGCCAGAAAGTGGGATCCATCTATTCGATTAGCTTGCCAGACGTACCCCAAAGGGAATGTCAAATTACAGCGATTAATCTGGTCTAGTGCCGAAGTCAACCAGCTACAAAAAGAACTCGCACCAGAAGGCAAAGCAGAAGAAAGACCGATTGCTATTGTCTTTTGCGACCTGCGCAACTTTACAGGCTTGTCTTCCGAAAACCTAAATTTTGATATAGCCTTTATGCTCAATCGCTTTTACACCGCATTAGGTGAGCCGATTCTGATGAATAATGGTATTATTTATCAGTATGTAGGGGATGAAATAGTTGGTGTTTTTGGGACCACAGGCGGTTCAAAGGAGAAGAATTGTATGGATGCGATTCGTGCCGCTTTGGGCATGCAGTATGCTTTGGATTTATTAAATAAAACAGAGTTAAAAGACTTCCAGGTAGAACTTAAATCAGGGATCGGCATCAACTTCGGCAACGCTTACGTGGGTCACTTGGGACATCCGACTCATCGCCAGTTTTCAGTGATTGGTGATCCCGTAAATGTAGCCAGTCGTATCCAGGGGTATACCAAAGTAACCGGCTCCAAAATCCTGATTTCTAAATCTGTTTTTAGGTGTGCGACCAAAGATGCGCTCATGGTCGGAAACATTTACAGCGCAGACCTTGCCGGTAAAGAAGAAGAGATCGACCTCTACGATTTAGTCGGTTTCAAGGACATGGACTTACAATTGGAACTACAAGCTTCCTTGCATATAATCTTACAAGATGATATAACGTTTGCTAAGCTTTTTTACGATACAGTATTTGAATTAGCCCCGATAGCTAGAAGTCTATTCAGAAGTAACATGACGGACCAAGGGCGCCTATTAACACACATGCTAGGCGGGATTGTCTATTCGCTTTCTCGCCCAGAACACTTGAACTCAGGATTAAAAAAACTAGGACAAAGTCATGTTAAGTATGGGGTAAAGGCTGAACATTATCCCATTGTGAAACAAGCCTTGATGAGTGCCATCAACCAGACCTTAGGCGATTTGAAAACAGAGCGAGCGATGGAGGCCTGGAGTACAGCCCTAGATTTTGTCATGGATGCTATGCAAAATTGGAAGTCTTTATAACCAGCTTGTCATCTAGTCTCCTGGAGAAGGGTATTCGTGAAAAATCTACCTGCACTAGGCAGACATCCAATATCAACGAGTAATACACGACCTCATTATTGCAACAAAATGGCTGTTGAATAATAGCCACTACTATATACCATAACCACTTATTTTATTCTAAAAATCTCGGAAAATGAAAGTATTCACATTTGTTTACGGCATCATTGCCTACACCATTTTCTTTATAACCTTTTTATATGCCGCCGGTTTCATGGGAAATCTTTTGGTCCCCAAAGACATTGATACAGGTATCGATACCACCATTTTCTATGCCAGTATGGTCAACACTTTATTACTAACCATCTTTGCTATTCAACATAGCCTCATGGCCCGGCCAGCTTTTAAAGAATGGTGGACAAAAATCATCGGAAAAGCAGCCGAAAGAAGTACTTACGTTTTGTTCTCAAGCTTTGCTTTGATCTTGTTATTTTGGAAATGGATTCCGATCAAAGATGTAGTTTGGGAGCTGTCTCTTATACACATCTGACGCTGCCGACGAAGAGGATAGTGTAG
>CAJXUM010000567.1 GCA_913060855.1 uncultured Lewinella sp.
TACGAGATCAGCCTCGGTCTCGTGGGCTCGGAGATGTGTATAAGAGACAGGAGCCCGCCAATATTCGTTTCTTTGTCGGCTATGCCGGCTGGACAGATGGCCAACTCCACGAAGAATTCAATCTAGGTTCCTGGGTATTAGCAGATATGGATGCAAATTACTTATTCAAGTCAGAGCACCAGGGAATGTGGAAGCAAGTGATGTATAATAAAGGAGACCTTTATACCGTATTGGCGGAAATGCCAGATAACTTTTCCTGGAATTAAGCTGATCTTTTCTATTTCACGACCATCACCACCTTACTACCTCCTTCACCACTTCACTTTTGACCACTTTTTCACCTCCTAAGGATGCCCATCTCCTGTAGTACCTTCATCAATCGTAGCTTCTTCTTCTTTTGAAACTACTTCTGCATCAGCTGTTTCTTCCTCTAATTGTACAGGCATTTCAATTCCTTTCAACAAGTCCAGGAATTTATCTTTTGTAGCCATGAAATTAGGCAAGTCCTCTGCAGGTAGCGGCGCAGCGGGAGGGAAACTGAGTCGTAGGTGGTTGATTTGTTTGCCCGCTTTCCAGAACCGGAAGCATACATGAGGGCCAGTAGCCAATCCTGTAGATCCCACGTATCCAATCGTTTGTCCTTGTTTTACATGAACACCTGAGCGAATACCCGAAGCAAATTTTTGCATATGCAAATATTGCGTCTGGATTTTATCGTCGTGCTTTATTTTTACATAGTTACCATTGCCACTGGTATAGCCCGCATTGATAATTACACCATCACCTACGGCCATGATCGGTGTGCCATAAGGCGCAGCATAATCAGTACCATAATGAGGACGGCGGTATTTTAAGATAGGATGTAAGCGATTCAAGTTATAGTAAGAAGAAATTCTGGACGCTTTTACGGGGGCTTTTAGAAAGGACGTCTTCATGGGTTTTCCCGCAAGATCATAATAGCCCTTATCCTTTTCGGTTTCAAAGTAGATCGCATAGTACTCATTCTGCCCCGCATTCTTGTAATAAGCAGCATGTACTTGTCCTACACCGACTTTTTCACCTTCTATATAGTTTTGATCATAGACCAATTTAAATTCATCTCCTTTTTGTAGGTGGTGAAAGTCGATACTCCATTGCAAGGCATCCTCCATTTTATCGGTCAACTCAAAACTGAGTCCTTGACTGGTCATCGTTTTCCAAAGAGAAGACTGCACAAAACCTGCAGCAGTGGTTCGCTCTGAAGTAACTTCACGTTTGACTTTTTCTACCTGCAAACTATCTTTTAGATGGAAGACAATATACTCATAGACATTAGGCTCATAGATGAAATAGTCTGCCCGTTGCGTAGAATCTTTAGTGAGAATCGTATAGTTCTTACCCGCTTTGAAATGCCGAACATCAAAGATATCCTTGGCATTGCGAACTAGTTTATCCACTTCTGAGTAAGGAACATGTTGTTTTTGAAGGATATCTCCTAGGAAGGACCCGGATCGAATTTCGTCTTTAAAGACCTGAAAGGTGTCTAAGGCGAATCCGTACTTCATCATTGGAATAACGGTGGGTAGTGCTCCTAAATCTTCGAATGGCAGACTGGGCACCTTTTCTGGACTACGGCCGTTGACAAAAAGAAAAAATATGGCACAACTACTGATGATTACCGTTGATGTCAAAGCGAGGGGTAAAAGCCAGGGTGTACGTTTTGTTTTTCGCTTGAGTCTCTGTAAAAACGATTCTACTTGATCCACAACTTACATGTTTAGGTTAATAATCCGATTACAGGTGATAGGACAGCGAAAACTTACGGGAGGCCTCCTATCTGTCATTTCTGGGATTCATGACCTGAATAATCGACTATTTTAAACCGGGTTCTTTGCAAATATACTTTATAGCAGGTGGTTTCCAAATTTTTTTGTGTTAAAGGGATTGGTCCGGCGCAGTAGTGCTAGCTTCCATTAGAAAATTTATTGAATAATTCACAAGTTTATGCCTTTAGAAGCCTAACTTTGGCGCAAATTTTTCAGTCATGTCGGACCAATTCAAATATGATCAACGCGGTGTTTCTGCTACCAAAGATGAGGTACACGCTGCTATTAAAAACCTAGACAAAGGGCTCTATCCGAAAGCTTTTTGTAAGATACTTCCTGATATCGCTGGTGCAGACCCCGAATATTGCAATCTTATGCATGCCGATACAGCGGGCACTAAGACTAGCCTAGCTTACCTGTATTGGAAGGAAACGGGAGATCTGTCAGTATGGGAGGGGATTGCGCAGGATGCCATTATTATGAACCTAGATGACATGGCTTGCGTAGGTTGTCTCGATGAGATAATTCTCTCTTCCACCATCGGTCGGAACAAAAACTTAATCACTGGTGAAGTGATTAGTACCATCATCAATGCGACGGTCAAGCTGGTGGAGCAACTGAAAACTTATGGTATTAATGTCCATTTGGCTGGCGGTGAGACGGCGGATGTAGGAGATATTGTGCGAACGATTGATGTAGGTTACACGGCTTTTGGTCGTCTTAAACGCAAAGATCTTATTGTCAATGATATTAAAGCCGGCGATGTAATTGTGGGAATGGCCTCTTACGGGAAATCTACTTATGAGGATAAATACAATGGTGGCATGGGGAGTAACGGACTTACTTCTGCCCGTCATGACGTATTTCATGCCGAATATCGAGATAAGTATCCAGATAGCTACGATTCGAATACACCCAAAGACCTCATTTATATTGGGAGTCAAAAATTAACGGATACCATCGAAATAGATGGAGAAACTATCCCCATCGGGAAGCTAGTTTTATCACCGACTCGTACGTATTTACCGGTGCTAAAGGTATTGATTGATGAGTTGGGACCAACTATCAATGGTTTGATCCATTGTACTGGCGGCGGCCAATCGAAGGTGGGAAAATTCATTGATAATAAGCGAGTTATCAAGAATCAGCTCTTTCCTGTACCGCCATTATTTGATATGATTCAACGAGAATCGGGCACCAGCTGGAAGGAAATGTACCAGGTGTTCAATATGGGACACAGAATGGAAGTGTACCTGGATGAAAAACACGCCCAACGTGTGATCGATATCGCCCAATCTTTTGGCATTGAAGCCCAACTAATTGGACATGTGGAACAACATACAGGCAATGCGGTTCGAATTGAAAGCCCTTATGGCAATTTTGATTATGAATTTGAATAGCATTGACCATGACTAAGCAAGAAACGGCGAATGAGATCGCGGGAATTTTAGAAGAACTTTATCCCGAAACGCCTATTCCTTTAACGCATCAAGATCCCTATACCTTGCTGGTGGCAGTCTTGCTCTCTGCGCAGTGTACGGATGAGCGAGTCAATAAAGTGACGCCCTTTCTTTTTGAACAGGCCAACAATCCGCGGGAGATGGTGGAAATGGAGGTGGATGATATAAAAGCAATCATTCGACCCTGCGGACTTTCGCCACGAAAATCCAAAGCCATCCACGAATTATCTCAAATCATTTTAGACAAACATGGGGGAGAGGTCCCGCAGAGTTTTGCCGACCTAGAGGCCATGCCAGGTGTAGGGCATAAAACAGCCTCTGTGGTTATGTCTCAAGCTTTTGGGGTGCCGGCATTCCCGGTTGATACGCATATTCATCGCTTGGCTTATCGTTGGAAACTAAGTACGGGAAAGAATGTGGAAAAGACAGAAGCCGATCTAAAGCGCTTATTTCCCCGTGAAAGCTGGAATAAACTGCATCTTCAGATCATCTTTTTTGGCCGGGAATACTGTCCTGCTCGTGGACATAATCCCTATAAATGCCCTATCTGTAGTAAATTTGGAAGAAAAACACTTTTTACCTAGCATTTCTAGAAAGGATAGCCCAATACAAGATTGAAGGCGATGTCCTTGAAGCCAAAGTTGCTATATTTCACCCAGTAGGCGCCTTCTCTGGCCGTCCCATTGTCAGCCCGGACATCTGGAAAGGGATTTCGAAGCTTTACACCCAAATCTAGTCCGAGAATGACATAGGTGAAATCAAAGCGGAAGCCCATCCCACCTCCTAAGGCAATCTGTTTATAAAAAGGATCATTAACAGGATCTACGCCCGAAGTACAATCCATGAAAGTCTGTCGCCGGAAGAGAAATTGAGAGCCGCATCGAGAGGGATCTTGGCGAAGGGTCCATACATTCCCTCCATCCAGAAAGAGGGCCCCTTTCAAGCGCCAAAAGATATCAAATCGATATTCTAGATTAAAAACCAGTTTTAAATCCCCGGTTTGATAAAAACGAGTGGAGTTAGCTTGCCGATTATCGATAGTCAAGGAATCTAGGAAGCCACCTGGCCCCAACTCCCGCGGGAACCAAGCCCGTAAACTATAAGAACCTCCTGCAAAAAACTGTTTCACATAAGGCACATCTGAGGTATAGCCAAAGGGCGTAGCGATCCCGAAGTTGACCCGCCCGGCCAGCAATTGTTTGGAGTTGATATCTATATATCGCCTATAATCGAACTCAAACTTGATGTATTGGGAAAAGTCGATGGTGTCGTTCAGCCGGAAAATGGTCGATTTATTCTGGATACTGTTATACAATTCATTGGCGGCCCAAACTTCTGCACCCGCCACTTCTAAGGAAAAACTAAGATTTCTGCGGCCATTGAGTTTATTCGGCGTACCGGTATTCACGTAGCTGAGCTGACGAAATAATAAGCTCACAAAGAGTTGCTGGCCAAAACTTCGCTGCAAGAAGTCATTGGTAGCCAAAATGGTGTCGAACTGAGGGCGTGTGTTGGGGAGTAGAAGGTCGATTCCTACATGATCAATGATATAGCGTTTGGTGCTACTGCGCTGAAGATCATATCCATAGGAGGCGTTGAAAAAATTGTATTGGTACCAATCCAGTAATAAAATATAATTATAACTACCAGAAATTCTCGTCCTGGCATCTTCTTCCATCACGGTATAATAATCGTCCCCCAACAACTTACTATTCTTGCCAGTTGGAATTTTATTTAAGATCTTCCATCCACCCAAATAGTCACGAAAACGAGGAAAGTACAAATCGCTTTGCAGCCGGAAATCAACAGCTGTCTCTTATACACATCTGACGCTGCCGACGAAGAGGATAGTGTAG
>CAJXUM010000568.1 GCA_913060855.1 uncultured Lewinella sp.
TCCTCTTCGTCGGCAGCGTCAGATGTGTATAAGAGACAGGTATAATGTAAGCCAAATGAAAACAAATTAAGGTCATCCCAAAAACCAGTTAGACAATAATTGTAATCCCAAGAACAACATTCCAAAAACCAAAACCCCAGTTTTTTCACAATCCCAAAAACCAGCATCACAATTTTTTCACAATCCCAAAACCGATACCCCAAAGCACCAAAAAACTTTTGTGATTATTTGTAGGTTGTAGATTACCTAAAACCCTATTTTAACACCCAAACAACCAAAACTACTAAGCTAGACTTTCAAAACAGTCAATTCAAACGCAGGTAATTAATTACCTGCGTTTTTTTATTATGGGAATCGCAACTGCAGAGTGATGCCCAGTTCTTGCGGTAACAACTTGTCATATTCAGTGGTGCGAACTCGCTGGATCGGTGTTCTGGCAAAGTTATCTAGCGCGAAACGAAAATGAGGTCCTAATGCTAGACTCCCTTTCCCCATCGGCCATTGAATACCCAGTCCGAGTTCTCCCAAAGTATTCCAAGCATTGATCGTTCCTTCATAATCGTTATTACCAAAATCCATCCATTGCTTATTATTCCAAAGGGTCAAAATATTTCCGCTAAGGTAGAATTGCTGCCGAGTGGTCCCAATGGAAAAGGGGATGTATTGGATACCCAGGCTGAGGGTGAAATGCTGCAAGTTACGTTCAGTGTCTTCGGTGAAGATGCCTGCTCCAGGTGACCAGGTTTCCACTTCTATATAGTTAAATTCTTGATAGCCCAAACGCAAATTGAGCAGCCAATTTTCTTGGAAAGCCCAACTGCCTAAAAGGCCCACGTCAAAGCCAAAGCTAGCTTTGTGGCCGATCGATTCACAACCTTCAAAACACTGAAAATCCCTCCATTCATATATTTCGGCGATATTAGCACGACTAGCTTGCGTATAGAGTCCCCACTGAAATCGAGAGGATTGTGCTTGCAGAAAGCTAAAACTCGCTCCCAAAAACAGCAAAATGATTAGGTTCTTTTTCATCAGTTGTATTTTCTAGCTAAGACATGTAGGCCTGTAGCAAAGGTTGGGAACATTGGGCTTTTGGATATTCTCTTGGGGAGAAAAAAGCGGCAGTTTAAAACCGTGAAAGACCAAGTCACATGCTCGCTATTGTTACGTGCGTGAGTGCGTGCCTGTCTTGCTAGTTAGATAAATTTGACACCGAAAATATTATGGCCGCTAAAAAAAATACTTTTTAAGTAACTGGTATGCAGTTGATTATGAAAATAATTGTGTTTTTATGAAAAAAATATAGTTTTTAAGCGGACATTTTTTTCAGCCAATACACAGTATAGTGAAAGCCAAATGAAAGCGTAACAAACAATCCCATTAAACCGAGTTATTATAATCCCAATTTCTACATCCCTATTAATTAGTAACCCCGGAATTTTAGCAACATTTAATCCCTTTGACAATCCCAAACCCCAAAACCTACACCCCAAGAAACCAAAGTAATCGTTTGACAACACCCTAAAAACCCAAAAAAATGCGAGCGGGTACAGGTTGAAGTGCTTAACCATTTGGTTTGGCACTTCACCGGAGCCCACATCGCAAGGAAGTACCCTTTTCCCCAAGCTTAGGACTTCTAGTAAGAAAAAAACGCCTTGCCTTTCGAGCAGAAAGCTAGGAAGGCCAAGATATCATTCAAAACGTGGATTTAAAGCGCGGGCGAATTTCGCCTGCGCTTTTTTTGTTATTGTTATTGATCTGGTTGACTAGGTATCGTCTCCCCTGACGGCTTTTACCTCATCTACACTTACCGCATCTGCCTCATTACCGAAATGACTACGAACATAGGTCAGAATTTCTGAGATTTGTTCGTCTTTCAGATAAGGGAAAGCTGCCATGGCATTTTTATACGTCTCCCCATTGATTTCAAGCGTTTCTCGGAGGCCATTCAGCACAATACCAATCAATCGTTCTTTATCGCCAGTCACCCATTCTACCTGCTGTAGGGGAGGGTTCATACCAGGGACTCCAGCACCATCTTTCATATGACAGACCGCACAATATTGCTCATACGAAGCTTGTCCGACTGCTAATTCCCCAGAAGTAGGAGTTGCCGTTGTACTTGCGTTGAGGGCAAAGACTTTGTCTTTAGGGGCAGCTGCACCTCCATCGGATGTCGACTCGTAATCCTCTCCATAATAAGCAATCCGCCAAATTCTTCCCTTGCGTGAATCAGTTACATAGATCGAACCATCAGGGCCTTGCGCTAAGCCACAAGGGCGATATACGGCATCTCTTGGGCTAGCCACAGGGTTGGGCCCCACAAAGCCATCTGCAAAAACTTCCCAATCACCAGTGGCTTTCCCATCTGCCATCGGAACGAAAGCTACAAAGTAGCCACCTTGATTGTAAGGTGCTCGGTTCCAGGAACCATGAAAAGCGATGAAGGCGCCATTTTTATAGCGATCGGGGAATTGATCGCCGGTATAGAAGAGTAGATCGTTGGGCGCCATATGCCCCGGAAAGGCTACTACAGGAGACTTAATACCCTCGCAACGTCCTTGTTCTTTGCCATTTCCACCATATTCTGGCGCTAATATCTTTTTGCCCTGGAAGTGATCATAGTAGCAGTACGGCCAGCCATAATCATCCCCTTCATTCACTTGCAAAAATTCTTCAGAAGGCAGTAGCGCACTTTGTTCTTCCGTGAAATATTCGGGCCAGAGGCGACTTAATTGGTCTCGGCCATGTTGCACACAGTAGAGCGAATTGGTGGCCGTATTCCACCGCAATGCCATACCGTTTCGTATTCCCGTAGCATAATGAAAACCATCTTTCTCTTGTGTCTGATTCAATTTATCCTCACTGAATCTCCAGATACCAGCACGGTAGCTCAATTCGGGGCAAGGGTCCATTCCCGTAGATTCTTCGGTCTTTGCTGCATCCAGGCAGACATTAGAAAAAGAACCCACATTAACATACATATTTCCTTGTCCATCGAAAGCCATCGTTTTAGAACGGTGCCCCTTATTGGTTCCGGGAATGAATACTAATGTATCTAGTTCTTCGGAAGGTAACAATTCGTTTTCCTGCAATTTGGCCCGGAATATCATAGAATCATTAGCCATGTAAAGGTAGTCCTTGTGAATGTTCATGCCTGTACCCGGGATCTTAGCAAAAGCTACGATCGTATCTATTCGGCCATCATTATCGGTATCGCGCAAGGCCTTTCGACCAAAGCCATCTTGTTCCCTTGCATGACTGACATAAAGATCCCCATTATCTCGCACGACAATATGCCGAAGCCCTTTTAGGGTATCTGCTACAATGAAAGCCCCGAAACCGTCCGGCACATTTAGTGCTCCATGATCAGGGTCAGGATCGGGTAAAGAAACTTCTTGTACTTCCTTAGGTGATTGGCAAGTGGTCAAGAACAAAAGACTAAAAAAAAGAATGGTTATTCGTTGCATTATCGATTAACTTGAGTGTGATAGATGAGATTGAAAATAGTGATTTTTGCTGGGTATCTGCTATTATGGCTTTTCAATTCTTACACTCGCCTGGCTTCTACCTAAGGATTTCTGGAGAGCCTATTCTAATACGACTCTTCTTTTACTACTACAAAAAGGCCCGACCTGCGGGCTTTTTGACCCTATACTGCAACTATTATTTATAAAAAATCGTAACTAAACTGTATCTTATTGTCGTTCATTAATAAAGTCGTGATAGCTAATTATTTAAACTCAACTGAACTAAGCTAACACACAAAACACTATTTACGCGTATGGCTAAAATTCTAATCGTCGACGATGAACGTAGCATTCGTCGGACGCTTCGCGAAATTCTAGAGTTTGAAAAATATGAAGTAGATGAGGCTGTAGATGGTCTCGATTGTTTAGTAAAACTAAAACAGAATAAATACGATGTTATCGTTTTGGATATTAAAATGCCCAAAATGGATGGCATGGAAGCCTTAGAGCGAATCCAGTTAATCGCCGCAGATACTCCCGTTCTTATGATTTCGGGGCACGCCAACATTGATACAGCTGTAGAAGCTGTGAAAAAAGGAGCCTTCGATTTCATCTCCAAACCTCCAGACCTTAATCGCTTGCTGATCACGCTTCGCAATGCGATGGACAAATCCAGTCTAATTTCTGAAACCAAAGTTTTAAAAAGAAAGGTATCCAAAGCCAAAGTCCAAGAAATCATTGGCGAATCTAATGGTATCAATCAAATCAAGGCCACGATTGACCGCGTAGCGCCGACCGAGGCTAGAGTCTTGGTGACGGGACCTAATGGAACAGGGAAAGAACTGGTCGCTAGGTGGGTTCATGAAAAGAGCGCTCGGGTAAGTAATCCGATAGTGGAGGTGAATTGTGCTGCGATCCCTTCAGAGTTGATTGAAAGTGAGCTGTTTGGGCATGAAAAAGGAGCTTTTACTTCTGCAGTTAAGCAACGCATCGGGAAATTTGAGCTGGCTCATGGCGGTACGCTCTTCCTCGATGAAATTGGTGATATGAGCCTATCCGCGCAAGCCAAGGTATTGCGCGCCTTGCAAGAAAACCGAATTAGTAGGGTAGGGGGAGATAAGGAAATCCAGGTGGATGTGCGAGTAATTGCAGCGACCAATAAGGATCTACGGAAGGAAATTGATGCCGGGCGATTCCGCGAAGATTTATACCATCGACTAGCGGTTATTATTATCGATGTTCCTCCTTTAAATGAGCGAAAAGACGATATACCCCAGCTGGTAGATCATTTTAATAAGCAAATTTGTCGCGAATATGGGATTAGCCCCAAACGAATAGAACCAGCGGCTATTACCGCACTACAGAGCGTCAATTGGACGGGGAACATTCGAGAATTGAGAAATGTCATTGAACGATTGATTATCCTGAGTGGCGAAGAAGTGACCAAGTCGGATGTGGTACGCCATGTCTTTCCCTCTAGTGTGGCTCGATCTCCACGGTTAAAAGAAGTGTTTGAGCAATTCTCTAATCCAGAGGAACTTCATAAATATATTGAAGAAGCGTTTTCCGCTTACAAGAATAATTAGCGGCGCCAACAAATTGCTCGCTTAAAGTGTTAATTCTGTCTCTTATACACATCTCCGAGC
>CAJXUM010000569.1 GCA_913060855.1 uncultured Lewinella sp.
CGAGATCAGCCTCGGTCTCGTGGGCTCGGAGATGTGTATAAGAGACAGATCACAAATATCGAACGGAAGTTCTGTTGTCTCCGCCCCGTCAATTGAATATTTAGTAGCCAATTTAATCGCTTTAAATCTATTCAGGACATCTACTTTGGTGACCACCAATTGAGTAACACCATTGAGTAAAGAAGTGTACCTTAGTTGAGGAAGATCGATCCAGCCACAGCGCCGCGGGCGGCCTGTCGTAGCGCCAAATTCAGCTCCTTCTTTGCGTAAAAACTCACCATCTTCATCCTCTAGTTCTGTCGGAAACGGTCCTGATCCTACTCGTGTGCAATAGGCCTTCGTAATCCCGATTACTTCACTGATAAGATGCGGCGCTATTCCTAATCCCGTACAAACACCAGCCGTAATCGTATTGGAGGAAGTCACATAAGGATAAGTACCAAAATCAATATCTAGCATGGTGCCCTGCGCCCCTTCTGCCAGTACTTTTTTACCCGCTTTGATCAAATCGTTGAGGTAGTATTCTCCATCCACCATTTGAAGTTGGCGCAGTTTTTCTAAGCTCGCCATCCATTTCTTTTCTTCTCCTTCCAAGTCAAATTCGATGGCCGGATAGAGTTGAATCAGGTGTAGGTGCTTTTCTTTGAGGGCATTGTATTTCTCCAAGAAGTTTGGACGTTCAATATCTCCTACTCGCAAGCCATTACGCCCGGTCTTATCCATATAAGTGGGCCCAATTCCTTTGAGCGTAGAGCCTATTTTAGCTACTCCCTTTGCGTTTTCAGAAGCCGCGTCCAGGTAACGGTGGGTAGGCAGGATCAAATGGGCTTTGCGAGCTACCAATAGGCGATCCTTATAAGCCACCCCGGTATCTTCCAAAGCGAGAAGCTCTTTCTCCAGGGTGATGGGGTCAATGACGACACCATTACCAATCAAATTGAGTAATTCCTCCCGAAAAATACCTGAGGGTACAGTATGTAGGACAAACTTTTTACCGTCAAACTTAAGGGTGTGTCCCGCATTGGGGCCACCTTGAAAACGAGCGACTATATCGTAATTGGGTGCGAGGTAATCGACAATCTTGCCTTTCCCTTCATCTCCCCATTGCAATCCTAGTATAACATCTACTGCCATACAAATTATTATTTTTAGCTGGTCACCTATTTGTTTGTGAAAAAAACGGGTAGATAACCTATGTTTTAAATTATAAAAACCTAATAGATGTTGCCATCTATTAGGTTTTTATTTGGCTAGTCATGGAGTGTGTACTACTACACGTATTCATGATGATAATTAACTTACAACTTCAAGCGGTTCTGCATTCAATAAGCAATCAATCGCCTCAGCGATGGAATTAGTTAGAAAAAACAGTGGCTTCAATTTAGTGACGACTAACAGGTGCAATACCTTTGGTGGTGCCTTGATAATGGCTACCTGTCCGCCTACCCCACTTGCTCTCTTCTTCAATAGGATTAAAAAATTGAGCCCTACACTATTCATAACTTGCATTTCTGACAAGTCCACTGCAAAGTTAGAAAAACCTTTATCAATTTTCACCTGTGTGGCAGATAGAATTTCTTTCACCACAAATTCACTGAGCAAATCTCCTACTCGAATGATTTGGATATCATCAATTGTATGGAAATGGTAGTTGTTCATATGAAATAAAAGGCGATAGCGAATCCTAATTTAGTCGGCAACTTCTTCTAGTGTCCCTTTTTTCTGGATCGTTTTAGGACAGGCTCCGTCACATTGACCGTACAAATTGAGAGAATGGTGGGTAATCTTGAACTTGAGCAGGTCTCCCATCATGCTTTTAATTTGCTGAATCCTCGGATCACAAAATTCTAGCACTTTGCCACAATCGACACAAATCAGATGATCGTGCTGTTTGTAGCCATAAGACTTTTCATATTGTGCCAAGTTTTTACCAAATTGGTGCTTCTTGACCAAATCACAATTCACCAGCAATTCCAGGGTGTTGTACACCGTAGCACGACTTACCCGGTAATTCTGATTCTTCATATGAATGTACAGCGCTTCTGCATCGAAATGATCATCCCGCTTATAAATCTCCTCGAGGATAGCATATCGTTCGGGCGTTTTGCGCAAACTGTTGCTCTCCAAGTGAGAAGAAAAAATATTCTTAACTTCTTTTATGATATCTTCCCGCATAAGTCTTGCTGCTAAAGTGTTTAACAATTAAGTGCAATGGCAGAAGGCATCCAAAGGTAAGAAAATATACGCTATGAACGGCCATGACTACACAGAATCCTTTTAAACGTAGCCTCTACTCTACTCTAGAAACAGTAGAAATACTATCTAAGTTCTTTAGGGCTCGAATAGCAATATTTAATTGGTCGGTATTGGCTACCAGTAAGCTGATCTTACCTTTAAAATAGCCTTCATAACCCGAGATGGAGAAAGATCGAATATTTAGACTTAGCTTATTGGAAATTTCGTGCGAAAGTCGCTCAATCACACCTGGGCCATCATCTATCCCCGTAATCTTGAGGTCAGCCACAAAGGTATTGTTGGTCGTAGCCATCCAGTCTGCTTTCATGACCCGGTAACCATAATTACTCATCAAGTTAGCCGCATTCGGGCAGGTAGAGCGATGAATCTTTAGTCCTGCTGTAGCCGTGAGGTAGGCAAAAATATGATCTCCTTGTACCGGATTACAACAATTAGCAAAGGTATAATCAAAACGATCTCCCGGTTCGCCATTGATCAGTAGGCGTGGGGTATTATCCGACTTCTTGGTTCCTTTACGTGGAGTTGGAGCTTTAGTCGGTAATTCTTCTATTTCGGTTTCTTTTTGATATTCAATCTCTATCAGTTTGTTCCCCATGACCTGAAACTTCTTAAAAATTTCAGGTATGGAAGTGAGGCCTGTAGCAATTCGATAATACAGTTCCACATGAGAAGGTAGACGTAAATGCTTAACAAGTTTTTCTACGCTTTCTTCAAAGTCAACTTTCAAGTGTTTGAATTTGCGTTCCAAAGCCTCCTTGCCCAACTCTCCTTTCTTGCGCTGCTCATCTTTCATGGCATAGCGGATCTTGGATCTCGCCTTACCTGTGATCACCATCTTCAACCAACTTTCACTAGGCTTCTGCGATCTGTTGGTCGTAATCGAAATTTGATCTCCATTTTTGAGCTTATAGCCCATGGGAACCAAACGATTATTTACTTTGATCGCGGTACAATGGTAACCTATATCTGTATGAATATTGAAGGCAAAATCGAGCGCAGTGGCGCCTTTCGGTAGAATTTTCATATCCCCCTTTGGGGTAAACACAAACACCTCTTCATTGAAAAGATTATTTGCTCTAAAGTCTCCCAAGAATTCTACCGCATCACTATTGGGATCATCTAAGATTTCTCGCACGTTATCCAACCATCGCTCATATACGTCTGGCTGCCTAGACACTCCTTTGTACTTCCAGTGGGCCGCAAAGCCTCGCTCGGCAATCTCATTCATCCGCTCCGTCCTAATCTGAACTTCTACATAGCGCCCACTCGGTCCAATCACCGTCGTATGCAAGGATTCATACCCATTACTTTTGGGCGTTGAAATCCAGTCTTTCAAGCGTTCTGGAATCGGAACATGTACATCTGTGACGATAGAATAGGTCTGCCAACAGATCATTTTTTCTCGTTCGGATCGAACGTCAAGAATAATCCGGACGGCAAACAGATCATAGATTTCCTCAAAAGGAACTTGCTTATTTTTGATCTTATTATAAATCGAATAGATGGATTTGGGTCGACCGATAATTCGATAAGGGACCTTGAGTTCATCCAATTCATCTCGAAGAGGTTGGATAAACTCATCGATATAGGATTCTCTAGACCGTTTAGTCTCCGCCAATTTTTTTGCAATCCCGTGGTAATTAGTGGGATCCGTGACTTTCATACAGAGGTCTAAAAACTCCGTCTTAAAAGCATACAATCCCAAACGGTGGGCCAAAGGTGCATAAATGTAACTCGTCTCAGCGGCAATCTTCAACTGTTTATGGCGAGGCATAGAACCCAGTGTACGCATATTGTGGAGACGGTCTGCCATTTTAATCAAGGCCACTCTCACATCATCAACTAGCGTACTGAGTACTTTCTTAAAATTCTCTGCTTGTGGGCTTTCTGCATTGTAGGCAGAGTCCAGCTTCGTCAATCCGTCTACAATCTTAGAAATTCTATTGCCAAATATTTCTCGAATCTCCCCTAGCGTAACCTCCGTATCTTCCACTACATCGTGCAAGAGTGCACTAATGATCGCTGTTGGTCCTAGGCCAATTTCGGCAGCCGCAATAGTAGCTACGGCAATGGGGTGGAAGATATAAGGCTCTCCCGACTTTCGTCTTTGCGTCTGGTGCGCTTCCAATGCCAATTCATAAGCTTTCCGGATATTCTGTAAATCCAGTTCCTCCATTTCGGATTTGATGGATTCCACCATATCCTTGTACGCTGCTTCGATTAGCTGCAATTCCTCTTCTTGTATCGTAAGTACCTCGGCCATAATCATTACCGTTATTGATGCTTCTTCATTAATATTATCAAAACTTATGCCAGTGTGGGGTATTGAATCACACCTGGGTGCTATCTTAGTTGCCTGTCAACCTATTCGTTGTACAGAAACATCTTGTAGTTGCCCTAGCAAATATTTCGTTCCAAAAGGATACTGGATGAGGATTAAGATTAGCAGCGAAGGGACCAAGAATCTTGGGGTCCTTCTTCTTACAAACACTTCACTATCAGGGAGTCAGTGCCTATCAAACGGCATAGTCAGGAAACAAATAGTGTTCCTTCCCTACCGGATAAAAAATTTCACCTTCTCTAACAATTTTAAATGGCCAAACCTAAGTTAGTTGATCTTAATACCGCCTTATACAAATCTAATAAAAAATATCCGTAGGGCGCAGTTTATATCGCAAGTAATTCATTCATAATCGGTAAAACAGGACTATCTTGTGCACCACAATGCAGCAAGGGCGGGAGCCAGGCAGATTAATTCTTATTTTGAATGTAAAAAGTCTACAGAAAAGATTGTTTATTTAAAAAAGATTTTATCTTTGCATCGCCTGTCTCTTATACACATCTCCGAGC
>CAJXUM010000570.1 GCA_913060855.1 uncultured Lewinella sp.
ATCAGCCTCGGTCTCGTGGGCTCGGAGATGTGTATAAGAGACAGACCCTATTCTTTACTTTTTTTAATGCGTATAAATTACCACAGATAAGTGCTTGAGCTTAGTTATTTATTTTTCACTGAAAAGCTTTCCCAATTTTCTGCGCCGACATCAATTCCCGTAAATGATCTAGGACAGTAATGTCTTCAATGGTAGATGGCGTGTCAAAATCCTTTCCATCGGCAATGAAACGCATGACTTTGCGGAGAATCTTACCCGATCTTGTTTTCGGTAATTTTTGAGCAATGGTAGCTCGTTTGAAGCTAGCGACAGGACCAATTTTTTGCCGGATCATTTGGATCAATTCAGTCTCTAATTGGTCTTCTTCGATCTCTATCCCCGTTTTTAGAATGACGAAAGCAACAGGAACTTGCCCTTTAAGGTCATCTTTGATTCCTATGACCGCGCATTCGGCGATAGCGGCGTGCGCCGCAACGATCTCTTCCATTTCCGAAGTGGAAAGGCGATGCCCGGCTACATTGATCACATCATCAATTCGACCTGTAATAAAGATATATCCGTCTTCATCTATATACGCGCCATCACCCGACAGGTAATAGCCAGGGAAGCGGTCTAGGTAAGTTGATTTATATCGGACGGTATCTTCCCAGAGGTTGGGAAGTGCACCGGGAGCAAGCGGGTATTTGATGACTAGCAGGCCTTCTTGGTTGACGCCCAATTCGTCTCCCTCTTCACTCAGTATCTTAAAGGAATAACCACTTACTGCTTGTCCCGCAGAGCCAGGTTTTATGGCTTGTAATTCGACCCCCGTCATATTGCCAATCATTGGCCAGCCCGATTCAGTCTGCCACCAATGGTCAATCATCGGAACTTGTAAGAGGTCACCCAACCAAGTCAAGGTCGAGACATCGCAGCGTTCGCCAGCCAAGAATTGATAGCGAAGAGAAGAGGTATCATATTGTGCTTTGAGTAGGCCATTGGGATCTTCCTTTCGAATCGCCCGAAAGGCGGTAGGTGCGGTGAAAAACACATTGACTTTATATTCTTCGATCATCCGCCAAAAGGTACCTGCATCCGGCGTTTTAATCGGTTTTCCTTCAAAAAGTAAGGTCGTGCAACCATGAATGAGAGGACCATAGACGATATAAGAATGGCCTACTGCCCACCCTACATCCGATGCTGCCCAATACACTTCTCCGGGTTGAATACCATAGAAATGCTGCATACTAAATTTCATGGCGACGGCATGACCTCCATTATCACGCATCACTCCTTTGGGTTTGCCTGTAGTACCCGAGGTATACAATATATATAGAGGGTCGGTGGCATCTACTTCGACATAAGTCGCAGGCTGGGCTTTGGATCGTAGTTCCATCCAATCCATATCTCGTCCCTCTTGCAGGCTAGCGGGCACAAAATCGCGTTGAAAAACGACTACATGGTTGACCTTGTGTTCGGCTTCGGCCAAGGCTTCATCAACGATCGGTTTGTAGGCAACGATCCGATCAATTTCTTTACTTCCGGACCCAATCAGAACCACCTTCGGTTTGGCATCATCAATACGAATGGCGAGTTCTCTTGCCGCAAAACCACCAAATACAACAGAATGAATAGCTCCAATTCGAGCGCAGGCTAGCATCGCAAAAGTGGTTTCGGGAACCATCGGCATATAGATGATCACCCGATCTCCTTTCTCCACACCCAAACTTTTAAGCATACCCGCTACGAGTGCTACTTCATCGAGTAAAGCCTGATAGGTGAATTGCTTTTTGACACCGGTTACGGGAGAGTCATAGATTAAAGCCACTTGTTCGCCCCGCCCATTTTTAATATGATGATCGAGCGCTAAATAGCAAGTGTTTAATTTTCCCCCTTTGTACCACCGGGAAAGCTGGTGCTCATCTTGACTCAAGATGTTTTCCGGAAAGTGAAACCAATCAATGGCTTTCGCTTGCTTTTCCCAGAATACGATGGGATTCTCTATGCTATCTTGGTAGAATTGTTGGTAATTCGTCATATCATTGAATTGCTGCTGATCTGTTTTGCCATTGCTGGTGTCTTCCACCAGCCAGCCCCGTCCTCGTCCGCCGTTGTCGGTGTTCCCCACCAACAACTCAATTTGTACATCTATTTTTCCAACCTAGCCCCCATCATTTCCAATATCTTCTTATGGTCGAATTGCGCACAATGCCCTTGCATTGCTGTGAATTCTATCTTCGCATCGGAGGTAGGGTTTGTGGTGGTTTTAATATATTCATCAAAAGCGCGGGTCGCTGGATTGAGATAGAAATTATCCATGTCACCCATCCAAATATATATTTTACCCTGGAGCTTGGGACCTAGTTCTGCCCAGTTTTCCTTTACGATTAACTTGAGGTCATATTTTTTCCAATGCTCAGCAATAGCCGGATCGATAACTCCTGTTTGCGGATCAAACAAATGAGCCGGTAATCCATCTGCTCCCTTGGGACTATACAAGGCATTATGCGCACTGAATTGTCCTCCTGAAGTAGCGTAAGTATCTGAATAGCCCAATACATTCTCATATTGGATAAAATCTTTTACCGTGATAGAAGGATCCCCCGTAAGGTCTCTAGCGAGTGGGCGAACATTATTCCATTCATTATAATACAGGTTCTTATCCTTGTAGACATTGACCAGTTGATAGTTTTCAAAATCTATAGCATCCGGGCTATACGACCAAGTACCATTGAAATGATCGGGATAGAATATTTGTAAGGCCAAAGAAACCCAACCACCCGTAGAGCAACCATCCAAAAATCGATCTTCCGCTTTTCCCGTTCCTCTAAATTCTTTTTCTAGGTAAGGAATCAATTCTTCCGTGAGGGCATAACCATAAGGACCATTATTCTCCGAATCCAGTTGATAGGAGTCGCCGAAAGGCCCTTCTCCATCCAAGAAAATATTGACTAACTGTGGTGCTTCAGGCGATAGCCACCAACCCATGAAATCCTTGTTTTGCGTCAATCGGCTTACACGCGTATAACGCCCCCCATAACCGGCGATGTTATACCTGAAAGCAAATTTTTGATCTCCTTTTTCGAAATAAGAACCAGGTAAGAGCACCCCTACTTTAAGGTACATATCCTTGCCCCACCACTTGGATAAAGTGTCACTTTTGAAGGTGACTTCTTTGACGTTTGGGTGGTTAACCATCCGGCGAGGAGCTATTACTTTTTCAATCGAAAGGTTTATGGTTTGACTTTTATCGACTATAACCTTTTGGACTGTACTATATAGATTCCCCGGTGCATTGGGCCTGGATTCGTCGCGGTCCTGATCCCAGACGGCTTGCACATAATAGGTGTCAGCGTCCAAAGCGTCTAGTTGGAGGTTAGAGGTTTTCATAAAATCCATTCCCTCCGCTACATTGATGGTCTCACCAGCCTTCCAATTGCTGATGTTTTTGGCGAAAATATAGTTTCCCGCTCGAGGCCAAGTGCGAAAACGAAGCTCTCCCTTTCCGTTTTTACTGATAAATAATAAGAGTCTGCCCTCTGGCTTAAATTGCTTTTGTACCGCAGCATCAATATCGACATTCACTTGTAGCGCGTGCTGGGTTTGGGCAGACAAGAAAAAAGGTATCGAGAGTGTAAGGAATAACAGCAGGTTCTTCATTTTTAGATGAGATTTTTGGTTAGGTATTTGCTTCCAAATATTGAGCGGGAATTAGACCATCCGGAATCAAGATAAGAAAAAATCAGAAGACGGGAGGAGACCCTTTACTGGTCATCTAGGCGCTTCTTTAGTGGCCGTCTAGCACCAACTTCAATTAGTATGCTGTATATTTGCCCCGCTTTAACGCAATTAATTAGCGAAACGCAAATTTTAGGCCTTTGTTAAAATTCACATTACAATCGACAGATGATGCCTCTAATGCCAGGGCAGGGGAGATAGAAACGGATCACGGCAAGATTCTGACGCCCATTTTTATGCCAGTAGGAACGGCAGGAACAGTAAAGGGAGTGCATCAACATGAGTTGAAAGATACCATAAAGGCTCAAATCATTTTGGGGAATACGTACCACCTATATTTGCGACCCGGCATGGATATTTTGCGAAATGCCGGCGGTCTGCATAAATTCAATGGCTGGGATTTACCGATACTGACCGATAGCGGAGGGTACCAAGTGTATTCACTCAGTCATCGGCGTAAGATCAAAGAGGAAGGAGTAACCTTTCAATCCCATATTGACGGTTCAAAGCATTTTTTTAGCCCAGAAGGAGCCATGGATATTCAGCGGGTAATTGGTGGAGATATTATCATGGCCTTTGATGAATGCCCACCTTATCCTAGCGACTATAGCTATGCCAAGAAGAGTATGGAGCTAACGCATCGATGGCTAAAGCGCTGCTGTGATCATGTAGACAAAAGCGAAGGCCTGTATGGTCATCACCAATCGCTCTTCCCTATTGTACAGGGTAGTACTTACGATGATTTGAGAAAGAAATCGGCTGAAACCATTGCTAGTTTTGAGCGGGAGGGGAACGCCATCGGGGGGCTTTCGGTGGGTGAGCCAGCCGAGGAAATGTATAAACATACAGCCTTAGTCTGCGATATCTTACCCAATGACAAACCCCGATATTTGATGGGAGTGGGTACGCCCGCCAATTTGTTGGAATGTATTGCTTTGGGGGTAGATATGTTTGACTGCGTATTGCCAACGCGTAATGCCCGTCATGGTTTATTATATACAGCAGAAGGGATCATAAACATTAAGAATGCGAAATGGAAAGATGTGCATGAGCCCATTGATGCGGATGGACCATGTCCAACCAGTCGG
Organism: uncultured Lewinella sp.; assembly: GCA_913060855.1. Taxonomy (GTDB): domain Bacteria; phylum Bacteroidota; class Bacteroidia; order Chitinophagales; family Saprospiraceae; genus DT-111. The sequence continues at coordinate 4,806 of CAJXUM010000570.1, forward strand.
TTTCACACGAAAGCTTACTTACGACATTTGATACATAGTGGGGAGTTACTAGGGGGACAATTGGCGACGCTACACAATTTAAGTTTCTTCTTGTGGTTGGTTGGAGAAGCCCGAGCGCATATTATAGCAGGCGATTTTGCGAGTTGGAAAGCTTCAATGGTTAACAAACTGCAAAGGCGCCTTTAATTTGGTTAAAAATAGGCAGGAATGCCTGGAAGTTGTTTTCTTTGTAATCTAATATCTGTCTCTTATACACATCTCCGAGCCCACGAGACCGAGGCTGATCT
>CAJXUM010000571.1 GCA_913060855.1 uncultured Lewinella sp.
CTATCCTCTTCGTCGGCAGCGTCAGATGTGTATAAGAGACAGGCGCCAGTGATGGCCGCCTCATATAGAAAAGCGGGGTAAATAATTTTGTCTATCTCCTTTCGATTGATACTATCCACCTTTGCATTCCTAGCCGATAAGGTAATGTAAAAATCTTCTGCTTCAAAAGCAGGTAGATAGCGCTGATTTAGGTCTTCCAAATCATCATAATCCATTTGATTGAGTCGGATGCTATCCAGGAGTCGAAGAAAATAGCGATTTTCTTGCCGGTATACTTTTCGCAATTCCATCTTATCCAATTCGAAGTCTTCTTCAAAGACCTTGGCGGAAAAGAAATAAGGAGAATCATAATAGTCTTCAAATAATTGCTTCTCTGCTACAGAGGAAACGATCGGTGGTAATTGGAATAAATCACCGAAGAATACGACCTGTACCCCACCAAAAGGATAAGGGTTTTCCCGATTAACACGAAGGAAATAATCGATATTATCCAATAGATCAGCTCTCACCATAGAGATCTCATCGATGATCAATACTTCCATCTTCTTGTACAGTCTTCGATCCCGTCGCCGTGTGATTTCTTCCCGGGCCAAGGGCTTGGGCGGGAAGCCGAAGAAAGAGTGGATCGTTTGGCCTTTGACATTTAGGGCGGCTATGCCGGTGGGCGCCAAAACGACCGTCTTCTTATGGGTTGTATTTCGGAAAAGCTGCAAGAGGGTCGACTTACCTGTACCCGCTCGGCCTGTAATAAATAAATTATTGGATTGTTTTTCCAAACAGTCCAAAACATATTTAAAATCATCACTTAAATCCAGTACTTTTTTGTCGATACTCACAAATATGAAGACTATATAGATTTTACCAAAAAAATGTAGACCGGGAAATGATCACTGTATCCCCCAAGATAGGTATTTCCACCAAAAGACCTAAAAGGATATCCTCGAAAGTGACCGGTTTTTTGGTACAAATATTTGGGCGAGTACACTTGGGCTTTATAGAAGCGATATCCGTCATCTGGGCTATTTAGCAAGCCTTCTGATATAATGATTTGATCAAAGAGATTCCACGCATCTCGATAAGCCAACGTACCAATTCCCTTTTTGAAAAAACTATACATGGGATTAAAGAAACCAGCAGGTTTAACAGCCTTCGTTTTCGCTTTTGCATTTAATATCTTTTTCACACTGGCGCTACTGGGGTCGTCATTTAAATCGCCCATGATGACAATTTTTGATTTCGGATTGGCTTTCATGAGTGAATCCGAAAGTACTTTCACCTCCATGGCTGCCGCATTCCTGTAAGCTTGACTAGCTGCTGCTCCTCCACTGCGAGAAGGCCAGTGATTGACAAAAACATGTAGTGGATCTCCATCGAATAAGCCAGAGACAAAGAGCACATCTCGCGTAAACTTTCGATCTCCATTGTCTTCATATATTTTGACAGCTACGGCCCTGGCGGATTGTACTTTGAAGTACTTAGGTTGGTAGAGTAAAGCAACATCGATTCCTCGACGATCGGGAGAATCGAAATGGATGATCTCATACTTACGACTCTTGACAGATGGATGAAGAACGAAATCTTCTAAGACGCGGCGATTTTCAACTTCTGCTACGCCTAAGAGACTTATACCATCGGGCGTTAAATCGGTAGCCATTTCTGAAACGACCTTTGCGAGATTATCCAGTTTAGTTTGATACAACTCTGTGGTCCAGTTGCGACTGCCTTTAGGCGTGAATTCCTCGTCTCTTATTTTGGGGTCGTCATCGGTATCAAATAGGTTTTCAACATTATAAAACCCAATGGCACCTACTCGGTAGGATTGTTTGGCTTGTGCGGTAAGGGAAAATTGTAAGAATAAAAAACTAAAGGTCAAAAAAATAATTCTCATCGATTATGGGTTGTTCTTAAACAAATGCTATGCGTAGTATATCTCAAAAACGGCGCCAAAATACCGAAATTCATTTAAAGGTAGACCTTCAACAGAGATAGAATTCATTTCGAGAGGGGTAGGGGCTTCAATTTTATACCATCAGATGAACTTTGTGTTAATTTTCAAAAAGAAACAGCAAGCATTTAATCTTAAATGTTAACTTTGTGCCTCCCTGAAAAATACACATCCCGGTGAAAAAAGGTTAAATGTAACCGAATGTAAAATCAAAATGTATCCTTGATGCAGAGTACTTTCACTTTTTCGTGCGCTATGCAAAAACGCACACTCACTTTAGGCTTACTATGCCTAATACTTCCACTTTCACTTTTTTCACAATTAGCTACAATCCGCGGTAAAATAGTAGAGGAGCAAACCGAAAACCCCATGGTTGGTGTTGAGGTTAAAACGCTTTCTGCTAGTGTTTTTACTGATTTTGAAGGACGATTCGAATTGCAATTGTCCGCCAATTCAGCAGAAGTAATATTGACGCTAGTGAAAGGAGGATACCGAACACTGGAAATCCCCGTACGTATTGACGGCCGTACCAATGTTGATCTGGGGACGAAGCGCTTACGATCGGAGGAGAACTTAGGACAAATTGCTGGAGAGGAAATTATCCCCACAATTACTTTGAGTACCGACGACCAAAATAGTGCTGGAACACAGAGTATTTCAGGAATCCTTACGGCTTCCCGAGATCGATTTGTGAATACCATCGGCTCTGTTTTTGGCCCCTATCGCTTTAATTTTCGGGGATATCGTTCAGAACATACTATGATGTTTCTCAACAATGTTCAAGTGAATGACCCGGAAAATGGCGGTGTTTTTTGGAGTAAGTGGGGTGGGTTGAATGATGTATTACGAAACCGTACTATCGAAGTGGGCTTAGGGTCTAATCCCTATAGTATAGGAAGTGTAGGTGGAGCCACGGCTATTGATACGCGTGCTTCAACGCAGCGACAGCAAACGCGTATTTCCTATGCGCTGTCTAATCGTTCCTACGATCATCGGGCAATGGCTACGCATTCAACCGGCTTGTTGCCAGGTGGCTGGGCCATGACTGTTTCTGCTTCAAAAAGATGGGCACAGGAAGGCTACCAAGATGGTTCTTTCTACGATGCTTATGCTTATTTTTTGTCTGTTGACAAAAAGCTAGGAGACAATCACTTGCTTAATATCACGGCTTTTGGCGCGCCAAACAAGCGGGGGCGTTCAGGGGCAGCTACACAGGAACTATATGACCTGGCTGGTACTAATTACTACAATTCTTATTGGGGATATCAAGAAGGGAAAAAGAGAAACTCCAGAGTGAGTGAAACGCATCAGCCCATGGCCATTTTGCGACATGATTGGACCATTGGTGAAAGTACAACACTGACTACCTCATTGGCCTACCAAGGCGGTCGTTATGGAAGTACTGCCATCGATTGGTATGATGCACCAGATCCACGACCGGATTACTATAGAAAATTGCCGAGTTTTATTGACAACTCACAAGCAGATGCAGTAGCCGATTTACTGCGCAATTCGGAAGAAGCTCGCCAAATCGATTGGGCGGCTATGTATAATGCGAATCGCAATAATTTCCAGACGATCAATGATGTGGAAGGAATTGCGGGCAATAATGTGAGTGGAAATCGGTCCAATTATATTATAGAGGACCGAAGATATGATAGCCAAATTTTAAGTTTCAATAATAGATTCGAATCATTTATCAATGATCGAGTGGCTTTGAGCGGGGGAATTGGGTATCAGGCTTATCTAGGGGATAATTTTAAGACAGTAGATGATCTGCTCGGTGGAGACTTCTATGTGGACATTGACAAATTTGCTGAATTTGAACCTGGAGCGGACAATACTTTTATTCAAAATGACCTTTCTCGTCCCAATCGAGTCGTCAGAGAAGGAGATGTATTTGGTTATCACTACGAAATGCATATTCGCAAGGCAAATGCTTGGTTGCAAGGTAATGTAAGTCTGGATCGTTTTGACTTCTTCCTAGCCGCCTCGCTAAACAATAGCACTTTCTGGCGTGAGGGCTTATTGCAGAACGGCAAGTTCCCCGATAACTCTATCGGTGAATCAGAGCGCTTGAATTTTTTAGACTACCAATTCAAAGGTGGAGTGACCTTCAAAATCGATGGGCGTAATTATATCGTTGCTAATGGTAATTACCAAGTGCAGGCTCCTTTTGCTCGCTATTCCTTTACTTCACCAAGAACGAGAAATCAAACGGTTCCTGGGTTGGAGCAAGTGAAGATTCAGGGGATCGAAGGCGGATATTTATTGAAAGCACCCTATGCGAGTGCACGAGTGATGGGGTATTATACCACCTTTAAGGATCAACTATTCAATCGTAGTTTCTACCTGGATAACGCTATAATCAATGCTGATGGTAGCACGACCGGTGGTTTTGTCAATTATATCATGACGGGTATGGACACCCGTCATATGGGCTTGGAGTTGGCCGCTGAAGTAGAGGTGGTTTCTCGCTTGAAACTAAGTGCTGTAGCTGCTATTGGAGAGTATAAATACACGAACCGACCAACGGCCTTTGCTTATATTGATAACAGAGCCGAATCCTTACCTGCGAAAACAGTCTATATCAAGAATTTCAACATAAGTGGAACGCCCCAAAAGGCTTATACTTTTGGAATACATTATAGTGGAAAAGACTATTGGTTTGCCAATTTGAACTTCAACTATTTCGAAGATGTTTGGATTGATTTCTATCCAGAAAGACGTACCCTAGCGGCTGTTGCGACGGTGGCAGATCCTGAGTTTACCAATCAAGTAGTAGAACAGGGATCCGATCTATGGCGAGAAATTATTGACCAAGAGCGGGCACCCTCTGCTTTTACGATGGATTTCTTTGGTGGAAAATCCTGGAAGGTCAACGATCTCTTCGTTTACCTCAATGTAGGTGTCAGTAATATCTTGGACAAACAAGACTTTAGAACAGGCGGTTACGAGCAATTTCGATTTGATTTTGAGAACAAAGATGTGGATCGATTTCCCAACCGCTACTTTTACAGTTATGGCCGAACCTATTACATTAGCTTAGCTTTCAGACTTTAATAAATATTCTTTTTCTGTCCTTTTCTCTCTGTCTCTTATACACATCTGACGCTGCCGACGAAGAGGATAGTGTAGAT
>CAJXUM010000572.1 GCA_913060855.1 uncultured Lewinella sp.
TCTTATCACTCATTCCCGCATATCGACACACTTGGCAAGCTTCTTCGATTGTGAAACCACTTGGACTCGGCGACTTTTGCCCTGGTGCCTCACTTTGTTTGAGTGCAGAGAGATTAAATCCCATCAAATCAGCGTCTCTAATAATAGGCTCCAGTTCGGAGAGGTCTGCTTTTGCATTTCCCACCCCAAAGAATTCATATTGGTTTTCTTCCATAAAAGAAATGGCCGTGGGAGCGATATAATGACTCTGACAACCAATGACACTGAAGTGGAAAAGCTGTGGTCGTTTTCGGGAAAAAAGACGATTGAGATAATATACGCCCTCCATTTCTTCCTCCTTAGTATAAGGAATTCGTTCGTCAATAACGGTCAGACTAATGGCAGTACGACTGGTTTTGAGCGCGTTGAACTGCGCCAGGTTAAGTTGGGGATGATCTCCGATTAAAATGGGGAAAATCTGATGCTCTCTAAGTTCTTTCAAGAGCGGAGTGATGAAGGAGGGATTAGACTTTCGGGTATTACCAAGATCTATAATTTTCAACCCGTCAAATGGATAGGCGAGTTGATACAAGCTCTGTCGTATTGCGTTGCACCCTGCGGTATTGGCACCAATCAGCGCAATATTAGATTGGCCTAATTCTTTTGTATTTCCTGAAAATACTTTGATTTTCTGGCCGAGTTGATAAGGGGATAATTCGGGTAGATCTAAGGTGGATACATCCAAAGGTTGGAGCCAATTTTCGAACATGTAGGAGTCTTTTTTGCAAAGGTAAGATTTATTTTTCCATCCTTTACCTCCTTTAGCCGTCCGAAAATCAAGAAAAGATTGAAAAAGTGAAACCTAAGACTTTAAAAAAAAGTAAAAATCAGATATAAGATTGTTTGATAAGAATAGTCACCGTATATGAGCTATTGGTGCTCGCATCCTTGCAGAACATGGCCTTTGTCTTGAAATCTATTGGAACAACCAAGAATATCACTTAACTTTGCAGGATGATGCCCTGCTCTGCTTTAAGGGCACTTGTTGGATGGAATATAGCAACCAAAGGTAGATACTACCTCATGATATGAGAAAACTTAAATTGAACAAATCAATATCCATTAGGGATAAAGAGGTTTGACGATTTAGGCGTCAAACCTCTTTATGTATTATTTCATCCTCTAAGTATTCCATGAACTGATTTAAAATTCTATTCCCTATGACAAAGTCAATGACACTCTTAGTAGCCTTACTAAGCTTTACATTCACGACTAGTATATTGGCCCAAAAGGCTGATAATAAAAAGGCAAAAGAACCCAAACCCAGCAATATGTGGGAAGTAGGGGCCAATGGCGGTTACTTTTTCGTTGCGGGGGATGTTCCATCCAAATTTGGATACGCTTATGGTGTCCATGTTCGCAAAGCCACCGATTATATTTTTTCGCTACGTGCCGACTTTTTGATGGGACGAGCAAAAGGAGAAAATGCTAGCCGACAATACACTACAGACTGGTTTTCTGCAACAGGATGGGGTGTGTTAAGCTTGAGTAGTTTCCGATTTGATAAGGCCGTTCGCAACACCAATTATTATATTATGGGTGGCGCTGGTGCCAATTCTTTTAAGTCTGATTACTTTAATGAGACTACGCCGGCGCGAAAAGGCAATATCATTCCTCGTCAATTTACACCTCATGCCGGCTTAGGTGCTGGCTTAGCCATCAGACTAAGTAAGAAAGTAAATATTGGCTTGGAACACCAAGCGATGCTTTTGTTTGGTCGTAGAGCCGATCTCCTAGATGGTTCTGAAGATGAGGGTGGGGTACGATCTCCATTCCGTGATATTGTGAACTACAGTAACATTAAGATCAATTACAATTTGGGTAATTCCTCTAATAAATCTGAGCCTTTGTATTGGACCAATCCATTGGATAATGTCATGAATGATATTGCCGATGTTAAGGCAAAGACAGACGAGGCACTTAAAGATTCTGATAGAGATGGGGTATTGGATATTGTAGACCAAGAACCTAATACACCGCCAAACGCTAGTGTAGATACCAAGGGTAGAACCTTGGATAGTGATAAAGATGGTGTGCCAGATTATAGAGACCGCGAACCTTATTACCCTCCAAGAGCTGGTGAAGAAGTAGATGCAGAAGGTATTGTAGTAAATCCACTTCCTGGCGGTGGCCGTCCTGGTGGGCCTGGTGGGGTAAATGGTGCAAACGGGGTTACTGAACAGCGCGTACAAGAAATGATTGATGAGGCCTTAGCTCGTTATCAGTTGACGGAATCGGCTAGTTCAGTTGCAGAATGGTTCTTACCAATGATTCACTTTGGATCGGATCAATCTAGTATCAAATACTCTGATTACGGTACCTTGGCCAGTATAGGTCGCATGATGAAAGGAAATCCAAACCTAAGACTAGTTGTAAGCGGTTTTACCGATCAGACTGGACCAGAGACCTATAATAATCTATTGTCTTACCAGCGCGCGAAGGCTGTAATTGATCACTTATCAACCAATCACACGATTGGCCGGGGTCGATTCGTCCTACAATATGGCGGAAAAGAAAATGCATTAGTACCTTCTAGTGCTAGTTATATGAATCGTCGCGTTGAGTTCCGAGTAGCTACTGCAAGTGATGTAGAAATGGATCCACCAAGCGGCGGAGCAAATTCTAAATCAGGTTATTAAGCATTAGCTGTTCAAACGAAAAAAAAGGCTTACTACTGTGAAAGTGGTAAGCCTTTTTTGATGTTAATTCATTCCTTGGATAAGATAGCGTTCCTTGCCAAAAGCCTTCAGGAATAATACCATTGTTCCGATTTTAGCGCTAATGACCTACCATTGTATTCGATCGCCTACCTTCAGGCCGAACTGCTCGCAAAACCCAGCGTTGACTTCCACTACGTATTTAGCTGCTTCACCAGAAGGTACAGGCTGAATAGACTGTGGTGTGGTATTGGCTTGAATAGAGACAATTTCCTTGTTTTCATTCACATAGATGATATCTAGCGAAATATAGGTATTGAGCATCCAGAAACTCTGGGGCTCGGTTTCTTCCATAATAAATAGCATACCCTGTTTGTCTTCCATCGATCGCCGCCACATGAGCCCTTGCGTGCGGGTGTCTGGGGTATCGGCAATTTCGATATCTATAGCTCGAATCACACTATCTTTCTCTGCGGCTAAGAATTGTAATTCTCCTTCTTTAATAAATTGTGGCCCCACTTTTGGTTTCTTTGGAATGGTGGAATAAATGATCCCTCCTGCCATCGGGAGTAAGAGTAGGAGTAAGAGATATCCCATTCTTTTTTGACGAGGGGTTTGTACTGGAGTGGGTTGCTTTGTCTTTTTTGAAGCTCCCTTTTTTCTTTTAGCCATGTCTTGAATACCTTATTAATGGACTTTTTAGCATAAAGCCTAATGAAGTCCCCTGACAATTATGGTGCTTTTGAGTCAAGCTGTTAGGTAAAAGTCATAATCCCTAAAACGTTGATCACAAAAATTGACAGAGAAGGATTAATATCTTGTAAAGATAAGCTTCTATACTTTTACTTGCTGAAGTTGCTTCAAAAATCATTCATAAACAACTTTGCTTCGAAAAGGAGAAGGGCCTGGTAATCCGCTCTTATTGTTCTGCAATTTTGTAAAAGGAGGTAGCAGTATAAAGAAAAATGGATGGCTTGTCGTATTTTCGCAACTTAAATCGATCTTGTGCCTTTAATAAGGTAGAAGGCAATACGTTAGCCGGTAAGATTGTTGAGTAATTAAGAAGGAATGGAATTTAAAAAACAAGCACAGGCCAGCATTCCCACTCCATGGGGAGTATTTAATATGTTAGCCTTTGCCAAGGAAGAAGAAGATTGGATGCCTCATTTGGCTTTGGTACATGAAGACTTTTCTCCCGGAAATATTGTACTCACCCGTATCCATTCTGAGTGTATCACCGGAGATTTATTTGGCTCCAAACGCTGTGATTGTGGAGAGCAACTCGCTAAATCGATGGAACTTACCAGTCAGCAAGGCGGAATTGTTTTATACCTGCGACAAGAGGGGAGGGGTATCGGCATTATCAATAAACTGAAAGCCTATAATTACCAGGATCTTGGTATGGACACGATTGAGGCCAATCACCAGTTGGGGTTGGTTACGGATGATCGTTCTTATCAAGTTGCGATAGATATGCTGCTAGCGTTAGATGTCAAGAGGATAAGATTACTGACCAACAATCCCGATAAGATTGAAATTTTTGAGAACTCACCCATAGCCTTAGTAGAAAGAATTCCATTGGAAATCGCACCCACTGACGATAATATCAATTACCTACGGACGAAGCAAGACCAAATGGGCCACTTGTTGCGCGATTTATGATCAAGTAGGATGATGGAACGTTAGCTAGGTTGGTAAATTAACCAAGACAGAGGCTAGCACTAGTAATGCCCATTCAAATTGGAACTGAACCTGTTTTTTAAGGTATTTGGTAGCTTTGTTCAGGTGTACTTTCACCGTATTGGGTGAAACATCTAGTTCTTGAGCAATTTGCTGGTAAGATAATTCTTCCTGATATCTCAACTCGAATACTCTCTTACGTTTTGGCGGCAGCTTTTTGATGGCTTCCTCAATAGCGACCATATTTTTTTCAAAAAGATCATTTATTGGCTCAACCTTCATCTGGCCCTCACAGTGCTTCAAGTATAGTGCGCGAGACTCAGTCGTTTTGGCCATTTTCCTCAGATAGTCAATAGCCAAACCCTTAGTCATGACAAAAAGAAGTTGACAAATAGAACCTTCAACCTTTAATTGGCTTCGTTTATTCCAAAGCTTCATAAATGCATCGGAGGTTAGTTCCTCGGCTACTTGTCGGTTTCTGACAAAGCGAATTGCATAGTCAAAAACTTTATGGTGATATTGATCAAATAAACAACGAAAAGCCTCTATATCACCCTTCCGTAGACGGTTGAGATAAATGTTATCTTCTTGCATGCTTGTGTAAAGTTGGCCCTCTTACAGGAAATTTTCAATTGAATATACCGCTTTTTTTTAAAATAAATGCTGCGAGAGTAATACTTTTTAATAATTTATTCGGGTATATAGATG
>CAJXUM010000573.1 GCA_913060855.1 uncultured Lewinella sp.
GTCTCGTGGGCTCGGAGATGTGTATAAGAGACAGGGTAAAAGAGGCAATTTCTTTCGGTAGTAAATGCGCATAATCGGGGATGGTGACTCTTTCGGGAACTTCTCCGGTATGAATGACGGAAGGTTCGTGTTCCACCAAGGTCCACTCAAAAGATTTTTTGCTGCCATAGACATCAAAACTCTCTCTGTATTGTCGGGCGGTATTGAATAAAGAGCGGGTTAGCTCTGCGGATAAGTCGGAATCCTTGAACTTGATATGGCAACTTTCTACGGCAAAAGGAGAGCCATAAATGGGAATTAAGTTTTCATCAATTCGCCCTGACCCAAAACAAGAAACATATTCCGCTTCGCCTTTAGGTAATGCCAAAATAGGTCCGACGCAATGTGTCGCATAATGCATGGGCGGCAGGCCTTCCCAATAGCCCGGCCATCCAGCCATTTCCTGTTGGTGCGATGCTCGCAAAAATTGGATGCGGCCCAATTCGCCCTTCTCGTACATTTCTTTGACAAACAAGAATTCTCGACTATAAACCACCGTTTCCATCATCATGTATGTCAAGCCGGTTTGTTGGACCAATTCCACTATCTTTTTACAATCTTCCACGGAGGTGGCCATCGGAACGGTACAGGCTACATGTTTTCCTGCTTTTAAAGCGGCAATAGACTGTTCGGCATGATTGGGAATGGGGGTATTGATATGGACCGCGTCGATCTCGGGATCTTTAAGCAGTTCAGCGTAATCGGTATATCTTTTTTCGATTCCAAAAGCATCCCCAATTTCATCCAATTTGGATTTATTCCGTTGACAAATCGCATACATTTCTGCGTTTGGATGTTTTTGATAGATCGGAATGAATTCGGCTCCAAATCCGAGGCCGACAATGGCAATTTTCAATTTATTTGGCTTCATAGATGACAGTAATTTGAATTTTTTCCTTCTCTGACAATTTAAACATACTCTTATTGAAGTGCGGCAGGAGCTTCCAGTTCCTTTAAATAGGAAAACAAATCTAAGACCTCTTCATCCGTCAGGTTGTTTAAAAGGCCTTCGGGCATCATCGACTTTTCGGTCACGTCCCTAGATTGTATCTGAGATTTGCTAATATTAATGGGATCTTGGCCTACAATGCGTAATGTGATATTTCTATCATTTTCGGCAATTACATTCCCGCTATAGGTGCGACCGTCTTGTGTAGTAACCACCACTAGTTTATAGTCTTCCTGCAAATCTCCACTTGGGTTCAGGATATTACTCAACAAGTAGGCCGTATTGGTACGATTGGAGCCGGTAATGTCCGGACCGATCTCACCTCCTTCCCCATGGAGCATATGGCATGCCGCGCAAGTATTTTGAAAAATCACCTTTCCTTTGGCAAGATTTCCATTAGCGATGGCATCATCGTTGACTAGGTTTTGGTATTTTTTGTACTGTACCTGCAAGGTTTCGGATATATCATCAATGGGGCCCCATATCTCTACAAAGCCATTACCTAATACGGCCCTCAATTGTAGGACGACATGGGCGGGAATATCTGTTTTGGGGACTATTCCTTCTCGAAGACCATTGGCCAGAATTCGACCGTAGACTGGCCTGGAAGCCATGGTCAGGATTACCTCTTGTTTCTCTTGGGTGGTCCAGTCGGGATAATGCTGACTCAATAATCTCCCTAGGTCTCGGCTTTCATAGGCAGCTACCGCCTTAATGGCTTCTAATCGCAAGTCTTTATCCTTTAGGAGTTGAGAGATTTCCGCCTCTAAGGCAGGATTTTGCTTAAGCGCAAGCCCGCGGATGGCATTTTTCTTCTCTTCAACATTTGCCCCAGCATCATTTATAATAGCCATGTATTTTTGAGCTACTTCAGCATTGCCAAAATATTGGGCTACCTCATCGGCCAAAGGCGAGAGCGTTGGATTGGATCGCAAGCGCTTATAAACGGCTGCCCAATTGGAGGGTTCTTTCAAATCCGGGTTACCTTCCATTCCTGCTATCATTCCCTGCAAAAGATCCGCTTGCACCTTAGATCTTTCGCCTAGAGCCGTAGCTAGTTGCTCCAATTTATTCCCATCTACCAACCTTCTCGCGATCTTTTGCGCCAGGGATGGAATTTGACTCTGCTTCGCCAATGCCAAGGCCTTCTCGGCTTGCTCGGCGACCAAAGGCTCGATACCAAACCAGAGCATCAATGGGATGTTAGGGTCATTGGCATCTTCTTGATATTTAACTAGAGCTGTTGCTATATCCCAACGATCCGCTTTATCGATGCGTTGCAAAGCGCCGGCGAGGTAGCGTCGAACAACGGCAGAAGATTCCTTTTGGGACAAAGTGGCCATGCGCTGGATGACCGTTTTCGATGGCTGCCCTTCCTCCACTAGAAACTGGATGGCCCAGGCACGTACATATTCATCCTTATCGCCTAATAGATCGGTTAGTTTGTCTGGACTTATGTTGTTGGTAATTTGTAAAGTCCATAGCGCCCGGAGCCTAGTATCCTCGGCTTTGTTATTGTCTAATAAATCGTTCAACCGAGAGATCGCAGCGAGGGTCAGTGCTTTTTTCGAAGCTCGATATTGTAAAATGACTCTTGCCCGCTGTGCATGCCAATTACTTTTACTCAATTGCAGTTCAGCCAGTGCTTCGTCATCCTGCTTGTTCAGGTCCTCATATCTTCCCGGCCAATTGTCGGCATTGGATTTTTTAGGCATAATCCTAAAGACCCGACCCGTTTCTTTATTATCGACAGCATCTCCACAGATTTCAGCATCATGCCAGTCCAGCACATACAGCCCACCTTCGGGCCCCACTTCCATACTGAATCCTATCCATTGGGCATTGTTGGCCATCATAAAATCTTCTCCATGGCTGGCAGTAAAGCCTGAGCCATTGGGTTTTAGGATATCAGACAATACCGCATGCTCATGGATGTTGGCCATGAACAGTCGTCCATTTTGCTCCGCCGGAAAGGCATCAGACTGATAAATCCGCGCCCCACCATGTGCCGATCGATGGCGATGATCCACAATCGTTTGGATATCATCATAAACGAAAGGATTGAAATGCTGACCGCCTTGTCTATGATAAATACCACCTGGGATGATATGGAACATATGTGGAATCACGCAAGCGGAAATAAACAATTGCCCCTTGGAGTCGTAATCGATGCCCCATGGATTACTAAAGCCATGCGCTACCACTTCAAAGCGGTCCTTCAAGGGATGATACCGCCACACACCGCCATTAATGTCTACGCCATCTGCCTCAAGGAGATCTGCTGGAAACTCATCCCGGTGCTTATAGAGTCGTGCTTCTCCTTCCTTTGGTTTTCTAATTTTGGAAGGCGTGGCGAATCCTTCCAGGCCATAGAGCCATCCATCAGGGCCCCAATGTAAGCTATTGATCGTCTCATGGCGATCACGGATACCCCAGCCAGTCAATAGTACTTTTATGTCGGCTTCATCAGCCTTGTCGTCCTCATTCTGATCGGGCACAAAAAGCAAATTTGGCGGCGCACCTACAAAGATTCCACCATGGCCAACAGCGATGGCTGAAGGAAAGGGAATCCCTTCCATAAACACTTTTTTGGTATCTGCCACCCCATCTCGATCAGTATCCTCCAATATTAAGATCCGGCTATCTCCTGAGCCCGAAAAGCCTTCGCTTCTGGATTCATAATCTCTGTTCTCGGCGATCCACATCCTGCCTTTGTCATCCCAACAGAAAGCCATGGGTTGGGTGATCATAGGTTCTGATGCATAGGCATTGACCTCGTAGCCTTCTTTGATTGTCATCGCCTCCACCGCTTCGCTAGGACTTAAAAGCTTGGCATCTCGGCCTTCTTGTTTGGCAATTCGCCAGAGCGAAGCCGTATTGTACATTCCTTTATCGCCCACATAATCCCCCCAGAGGTCATTCAACACAGTATCGTCCAAATCTCCCGAATACGCCATTATCTGATGCTGGAAAACTTTTGTTTCTCCTTTTTTGATCGTCCAATCCCCTAATTTGGCCAAGACTGGCCCTACCCCGAGCTGGCCATCCACCCGCCAAGGTTGCGGAAAGCCTTGGTTTTCCGGATGATCGAAAATGGCAATGTGGCCCCAATCCTCTAAACCTTCAATTTCCATTCCTACGTCTACCCACATGGCTCTTTGCCCCTCTGCTTTATCATTTCGTTGGCGTGCCGCATTGACGGCTTCCCCTTCGATGCCTTTCTTCCAGGGCATTCTAAGGAACAGCCCGCCATAGTCAAATTCATTGACGGTGAAATCTGTAAGGGCCTCTCCTGTCCATTCTAGACTGAGAAAATGCTTTCCGTCGTTTTCAGTGAAGGTCCAGGTCTGTGATTCTTTTAAGATTGGTGTCCCTGCTTCATCGAGCATATTGTAAATCGTCTGCCATCTCACTTCAGCGCCTTCGCCAATTAAGATATTCGTCGCGACTCTTTGCCAATACCCATCGGTAGGATTATGGAAAAAATCCCTACCCATCTGTGCTTGAATATCGGCAGGTTTGTCTTTATTATAGAACCACTTTTTCAGGGTTGCTTCGTCCGCTTGGGCGCCATTAACCCTGGTAAAACCCCAATAAAGTCCCGTTTGGTGTTTGTGATGCCCTGGGCTGTATTCTGTTAATGCTGCCTCCGAATTAGGGGCTAATATTGGATGTAAATAAGGTCGATGATTGGCTTGGGCATTTTGTGTTACCACCGCTTTATCACTACCTACTTGGAGAATTTTTAATTCGTCTTCTCCTTCTACTATAGTAAATAGTTTAGCTGCCGTACTACTGTCCGTCTCTTGTTGCTTTTCGGTTGTATTACAAGCAACTAAACACAGACAAAACAAGAGGATTGGGAATCGATTTCGCATAACTATGTTTTTAGACATTTTATCTTTTGTTGTATCACACTTTTGCCTTGAAGTCAAAAATAATTGTGTTTCGACGAGTGGCTCAAATCATCAGTATGCTCAAATTTATAAAGAACCTTCAACCGACGCAATATGAAATTTGCATCAATTATTTAGATATATTACCCTGTCTCTTATACACATCTCCGAGCCCACGAGACCGAGGCTGATCT
>CAJXUM010000574.1 GCA_913060855.1 uncultured Lewinella sp.
AGATCTCCACTATCCTCTTCGTCGGCAGCGTCAGATGTGTATAAGAGACAGCCTTATAGGCTTGCGTCGGGCCCATCAGGAAGATAATTCGATTGGATTTATCATCCCAGGCTAGATGAGAGAAGATGCCACTCTCTTGGGTCAACTTTACCGGAGGAGAACCACCCGTGACTCTTACTTTTTGAATATGTCCTTCTTCATCAGACCAGCTGACAAAAGCAATTTCCGCTCCATCTGGCGACCAAATGGGAAGAGCTTCCGTAAATTCATTGCTAGTCAAGCGGCGAGCTTCACCTTCCGGATAATCCATTACATATAAACGATTCAGGACCGTAAAAGCCAGCTGCTTGCCATCGGGAGAAAGGGAGGCATCACGAATTTGCGTAGCAATCATTTCTTTATCATCACTGATGGGGAAATCAAAGCGTACTTCTGGTCCAAGGTCTAGTTTTTCATCTACTTCAAATGGGATGTTTACGGCATCACCACCTGCAACAGCAATTTTCCAAATCTTACCGCCGTAAAAAGCGACTACATGTTTGCTATCGGGCGTAAAAGACATGGCGGGATAAACACCTAAGCGTGCTCGTGACTCCTGCTCATCGCGTTGAACGGGATAGGCAAGCCATGATTCTTCTCCCGTTTCAATATTTCTTTTCACTAATCCCGTTTCAGTATTATAGCGAGTACCATAGATCAACCACTTTCCATCAGGCGATAAGGTAGGTGAAAAAGCAGAACCATAACGACTAGTTTTGGTCTCCATTTCGCCTGTTTCCCGATCGTAAACGGCCAATTGGTATTGTGGCAACTGCGCATTGTATTGCCAATCTCCATTTCGTCGAGAAAACCAGATGTAACGTCCATCAGGCCCAAAAGCAGGCTCGATTGTTTTCATCCCTTCGGGTTTCTTGATGAGTTGTACACCGCCGCCGCCATCTTTGTGGTAGAGATGTAGCTTGAGATTGCGATGTCCATGGGCTACCACTAGGTAGTTACCATCTGGTGTCCATTCTGCCGACTGCATCAAGTCTGTTTTTTCCTTGGAAACCTTTGTGGAATCGCCAGTTTCCCGATTCATGATCCAGAGGTTTTCATTCCCATCTCGATCCGAAACGAAGGCAAGTTGTTTCCCATCCGGGCTATATTTCGGGTGACTATCAAAAGCCAGGCCTTTGGTCAATCGCGTGGCTTTTCCTCCGGCTATAGGTAGTTCATAGATATCTCCTAGCAGGTCGAAGGCAATGGTTTTACCGTCTGGACTTACATCCAATGACATCCAGGTACCTTCAGTCGTTTTGAGGGCTAAGGTGCGGCCGGGTTCTAAGGGTAAATTTTTGGTTTTATCTTTTTTCGCTACTTTGGTTGAATCCTTGGCTGGACTTTCATCTTGTCCAATAGCAGGGTGAAAGCAGCATAGCATAGCTACTAATAAGCTATAGGCGATTAGGTTAGTTTTTTTCATATAGTAGGTAATTAAATGTAATTTAGTACGCGTTGAAGAGTGCCTGATGACTCCACAGTAGTCAGAGGCCCAGACAATATAGCCAATGTAAAGGTTCTTACTCGGCAAAAAGGGGAAGAAATTGCTAAAAACAGTATTGGTAAATGGGTCTATCCTAAGTGTTTTTTTAGGTGAAATGCTGTTGGATTACTTCCTGGACCTGCTCATGCACTCCTCCATTAGAACTGATCAATCGCCCGCCAAATAGGTAATCGTCACCACCTTGAAAGTCCGTCACTTTTCCGCCCGCCTCTTCCACTAGTAATACCCCGGCAGCAATATCCCAGGCATTTAAACTATACTCATAAAAAGCTTCGAAACGGCCACAGGCCACATAGGCCAAGTCGACCGCTGCAGAGCCTAAGCGACGCAAGCCTCTCGTCGATTGCATAAAATGCTTCAGGACTTCCAAGTAAGGAGCCATCAAGCTATAATCATAGTAAGGAAATCCAGTAGCCAGCAAAGAAGCGGCCAAGGTTGGCGTACTGCTGACCTTGATCTTTTTATCATTCAACCAAGCACCTCCCCCCTTCCAAGCATAAAAACATTCCTTGCGATTGATCTCATAGACTAATCCCACTACCGTCTCACCGTGATGTTGCAAGGCTACACTGACAGAAAACACAGGCAATTGATGTAAAAAATTCGTCGTTCCATCCAATGGATCGATGATCCATCGCCATTCTCCTTCCTGGCGCTCTACTGTTTCTTCTTCTGTAAAAAAAACGGAAGTAGGAATCAACTTCGAGAGGCCTTCTATTAGCAGTTCCTCCGTCTTCTTATCCACGTAACTCACCAAACTATTTAAGTCTTTTTCCTCAATAGCTGCTTCCGCTACCTCCCCTACCTGACTTTCAATAAATTGTCCCGCTTCGATAACGATAGCCTTGGTTTGCATGCAAATATCCTGTAAGTTAGTATCCATGGTGGTATTGATTTGAGAAGAAGTGAATGAAATGAGCAAGTATCTTAGAGCATACTCTTACTACTCTGCTAACTGATAAATCCCCGGTAAATTACGACCAAGACCATCATAATCCAGTCCATAACCGATCACAAAATGATTGGGGATTTCAAAGCCCAAATAATCAATAGCTATATCATATTCCATGGCCTCTCGTTTTACCAACAAACTAGCTAAACTGATGGATGCAGGTTGAAGCGCCTCCAGTTCTGGCAAAAAAGAATGCATAGTATTGCCGGTATCGATAATATCCTCTACTAAGATGACGTGTCTATCTTTGATGTCTATTTCCAGGCCAATGACAGCAGCTACCTCTCCTGATGATTTCATACCTCGGTAAGAAGAAAGCTTGATAAAAGAGATGACGCAATCAAAAGACACCGCTCTGACTAGGTCTGCTGCAAATACAAATGCGCCATTCAGAACCCCTAGAAAGATGGGCTCCTTGCCCTCAAAACGGTCCTGCATGCTAGCTGCCATTTCACCGATTTTTGCCTTTATCTGTGCTTCACTGATGTAAGGTTTGAAAGTAAGGTTTTTGACAACAACAGACTGATCCGACATGGCAATAAGTTATGAGAATAAATGGAAAGGCATCTTCTATAGGTATATTGTTACGACCCGTTAGCCGATCACAAGCATTATCAGAAGCCTTAGTGGGAAAGACGCAAATGTATTAGGATGAAATGGGATTGCCTAAAAAATGGCCTTAATTCATTCGTTTCTTCCCGAAAAAACATTCCCTATTTTGAGTTTTAATACTCTTTAGGTAGGTAGCATTTTTTAAGTAGCAAATTTATTATCTTTGCAGCCTGTTTATGCAGATATTGAATAAAAGCACTCGGATGATCAACGAACTATCTGTCTAGACTGTTAGATAATCAAATGAACAAAAAAGGAAAGGAATGCATAAGTTGAAGATAGGGATAAGTATTGGGGACATCAATGGTATTAGCTTGGAGGTAATTCTCAAGGCGCTTTCTCATAGAGGAATTGTAGACCGCTGCATAGTTGTGATATATGGCTCTTCAAAAGTTGTATCCTATCATAAAAACATTGTTGGTGTTGATTTCAACTTCCAAACGATCAATAAGATAGAACAAGCCAATGACAAAAAGGTCAATGTCTTAAACTGCTGGCAGGATAATATAAATATCACATTAGGTAAACCTTCTGAAGAGAGCGGCCAATATGCTTGGCAGTCATTAGAAGCTGCTACCAATGACTTAGCTGATAAGAAACTGGATGCCTTGGTGACCGCTCCTTTTAGTAAGGAAGCGATGCATTTAGCCGCTTTTCCACATCCAGGACACACCGAATACCTAACGAGCAAATTGGGTAGTACTGAAAGTTTGATGTTTATGATCAATGATGATCTACGGATTGGCGTAGCGACCAATCATATTGCCTTGAAAGATGTAGCATCGAGCCTGACTAAAGCATTGATCGTTAAGAAAATTCGTTTGATGAACAATAGTTTGAAAACGGATTTTGGCATGGAGAGACCTACGATCGCAGTACTCGGACTCAATCCGCACGCTAGTGATAATGGTGTCTTTGGAAAAGAAGAAGAAGAAATAATACGCCCTGCTGTAGTAGAATGTAAGAAGAAGGGTGTGATGGTAATGGGACCTTTTCCAGCAGATGGTTTTTTTGGGTCAGCGCAGTTTTCCAAGTTTGATGGGATTTTGGCGATGTATCATGACCAAGGGCTAGTGCCTTTTAAATTACTATCATTTGGTAAAGGGGTGAATTTCACCGCTGGCCTATCTGCCGTACGAACTGCGCCAGACCATGGTACTGCCTTTGATTTGGCAGGTAAAAACATGGCGGATCCATCGTCTTTTCTACAGGCCCTCTTCAAGGCACTTGACATTGCAGAAAGCCGTCGAAACCACGAGGACATGCATGCCAATGCGTTGGTAAAACGAGAACAGAAAACCGAGGATGTTTTAGCCGGACAAGAAGAAATTCCAGATGAAACTTCGAATAAGCAAAACTAATCGATGAGCAAGATTAGATAGCAAGTGCGATTGAACTTGTCGATTTATGAAGGCTCATGCGCTAGGGTAATTCAATATATTTAGCATAAACAATTCGGTCTTATGAATCAGCCAGGTGACAAAACACGCTATAGCGACGCTGAATTAGATGAATTCAGGGTACTTATTGAAGGTAAAAAAGCGAAAGCGGAACAGCAATTGCAATATTATCTTACACAGCTTACTGACATGGCAGAAAATGCGGATGCCAAAATCAAAGGCTTGGACGATGGTATCACAACGATGGAAAATGAAACAACTTCCACGATGGCTGTCCGTCAACGCAAACTCATTCAACACTTAGAAAATGCACTTATTCGCATCCAGAATAAGGCATATGGTGTTTGTAGAGAAACAGGCAAATTGATCAGTAAGGAAAGGCTCAGAGCGGTACCTCATGCGACGCTTAGCATTCAAGCCAAGCAAAAAAGAAAGTAATTCTTATTTGGAGACAATAATAGGACGCTTACTAGCCTTTATATCAAAGGCCTGGTCTAGGCACATTTTATATTCTCTTAAGTCTGTCTCTTATACACATCTCCGAGCCCACGAGACCGAGGCTGATCTC
>CAJXUM010000575.1 GCA_913060855.1 uncultured Lewinella sp.
GGCAGCGTCAGATGTGTATAAGAGACAGCTTTAGGTCTACACGGGCCAAGCCCAGGTAATCATTGGAACAAAAATCAATCAAGCCTCTTGGTAGTTGCAGTTCTCGGAAAGCATTTTGCGCTTTCCTGGCGGCTAGTCTTTCCGCCAGGTATTCATCTATCTGATCCATGCTGCAAAGGTAGATATTTTACAATAATAGGGAAGCACTGCAAGCGGAGCTAATTTGGGCCAAGCTATTCTTACTTTCAGTCCGAGCAAAACCTATCTCGTGTCGACTTTTGCCAGAGAAAACCCTACATTAGCGATATGAAATTTGGTAAATTACCCGATATCTCAGAGGTCGATTTTAGCCTCCCTCCTGATGCTCCTGGTACCAGCGAATCAATAGCTTTGGATACCTCCGAGGACCAAAGCTTGCATTTTTATGTTGGCTGTACGGGATGGAGTATGCCAGAATGGGTAGGGAAAGTTTATCCAAAAGGAACAAAAGCCAAAGATTTTCTACAACATTACAGTCGACAGTTTAATACGATCGAGCTCAATACGACCCATTATCGGATTCCGGATCATCAGATGATTCAGCGATGGTATGAGAGGAGCCCTGCTGATTTCAAATTTTGTCCCAAAATTCCACAGATTATTAGCCATAGTCGGAATTTGGGCTTGGGGGGAGAACAAATACCCGCCTTTTGTGAAGCCATACAGGGGTTGGAAGAGAAGTTAGGCTGCTGTTTCATGCAATTGCCGCCTTACTTCGGATCGGATCGATTGCCACAATTAGCCACTTTTGTCTCCGCTTTTCCCAATCATATTCCGCTAGCTATTGAAGTCAGGCATGAAGACTGGTTTAATGATCCCAAACAAGCAGAAGCCTTATTCAATCTATTGGCCAAACACCGAATGGCTACGGTATTGACGGATGTCGCCGGACGAAGAGATGTATTGCATATGCGTTTAACGAATTCGATTGCGATGGTTCGTTTTGTCGGTAACGACTTGGTTCCCAGTGATTATACAAGAATTAATGATTGGATAGAACGAAGCTTGCAATGGCAAAAGGCTGGATTAAAGGAAATCTATTTTTTCACCCATGAACCTGATAATATCAAGGCACCCGAATTGGCGGAGTACCTCTCCACTAAGTTGGCTGATAAACCAGCTATTGAAACACGGGGCCCTGTTTTTTACCAATCGAACGATGGAGAGCAGATGAGTCTTTTTTGAATCCTGTAGTTTTTTACTACATTTGAAGTAATCACTAGAAGATTCTTACAGGTACGTAAAATTTACAGAAAATGGCAGAAAATCTCGTGCCGAACATTACCAGGGATATAAGTTGGCTTTCTTTCAACTATCGGGTGCTGCAAGAGGCAAAGGATCCTACCGTGCCTTTATTTGAGCGCATTAAATTTTTAGCGATATATTCTTCTAATTTGGATGAATTCTTCCGGGTCAGAATGGCTAACCATCGAAATTTGTTGCGAGTAGGGAAGAAAACCAAAAAGGAACTAGAATTTTCACCCAAGCAGATTGTAAGAGATATACAGGAAGTAGTGACCGTGCAGCAGGAGGAAGTCAGTAATATCTTTGAAAACCAAATCATACCCGAGCTAAAGAAGCATAATATTTTGCTCAAGCGCCGCTTGGACTTGAACGAGGAACAGCGAGAATTCGTAGAGGATTATTTCAAAGATCACATGTTGCCATTTGTGCAACCCGTACTATTGGTAAAAGATAAAATTCGCCCCTTTCTTAATAATGCGGCACTCTACCTAACGGTACTTTTACAGCCTAAGGATAAACCAGGTGCCAGTCACGAATATGCGATCGTCAAAATCCCCTCTGATCATCTACCTCGATTCATTCGCTTGCCTTCTCCCAATAATCGCTATGATCTGATTATCCTGGATGATATTGTGCGTCATAGCGTTTCCTGGATGTTTCCTGGGTATGATATTCTGGATACCTATTCCATTAAGTTAACCCGAGATGCAGAGTTATATATAGATGATGAATTTGCTGGAGATTTAGTGCAAAAAATAAGGGACAGTCTGTCCAAGAGACATGTAGGACCCGCTTCCCGTTTTGTCTATGATCGTGAAATGCCTTTAGAATTACTAGAATCGCTAAAGGATGTATTTGATCTTGAGAAATACGATACATTGGAAGAAGGGAGGTACCATAATAATTTTGATTTTTTCAAGTTCCCCGATTTTGGTTTAACCCAACTGAAGGATGCGAGTTTATCACCCTTGCCCTATGGGGAATTAGAGGGTTCCAAACGCTTTTATCGAAGCATTAAAGAAAGAGATCATCTCCTTCATTATCCTTACCATTCTTACGAATCGGTAGTGCGATTTTTTGAGGAATCTGCCAAAGATCCCGATGTGACGCATATAAAGATTGTACAGTACCGGGTAGCCAAACGCTCCCGTATTATGCAAGCCTTGATTAATGCCGTCCAATCGGGCAAACAAGTCTCTGTTTTTATAGAGGTGAAAGCGCGATTTGATGAGGAAGCGAATCTGGTATGGGGAGAGCGATTGGAAAAGGCTGGCGTGAAAGTACATTACAGTTTTCCGGGCGTGAAAGTGCATTCCAAGTTAGCTCTGGTGCGGCGCGTGGAAGCCAATCGAGAACGGATGTATGCCTATCTATCTACTGGGAATTTTCATGAAGACACGGCCAAACTCTATACCGACTTAGGCTTGTTTACAGCTGATCGGCGGATCGTAAGTGAGGTAGCACGTGTTTTTTCTTACCTAGAAACAGTAAAACAACCCCAGCAGAATTTTCAGCATTTATTGGTGGGGCAATTCAACTTACGAGAAAAATTAGAGGAACTGATCGATTTTGAAATCAAAAAGGCTAAGGCGGGAAAAACGGCTAAGATTATTCTGAAAATGAATAGTCTGCAAGATCCGGAAATGATAGAAAAACTGTACGAAGCTAGTCAGGCTGGAGTGGCTATCAAGTTGATCGTTAGAGGAATCTGTTGCTTGGTTCCGGGTGTCAAGGGGTTAAGTGAAAATATACAAGCCATTAGTATCGTCGATCGGTTTTTAGAGCACAGTCGCGTATTTATTTTTTATCATGGAGGCCGAGAGAAAATCTACTTATCCTCAGCAGATTGGATGACGAGAAACTTATCGTATCGCATCGAGACGGCCTTTCCGATTTTAGACGCGAAATTACGACGAGAGATAAAAGATTATATCAACATTCAACTTAGAGATAATGTCAAGTCGCGCTTGCTTGATGCCGAATTATCCAACGAATATTATAAGAATGGAAGTGATATGGCTATTCGATCGCAGGTAGAGACCTACTATTACGTCAAACGACAACTAGACAATGCCACCAAAGAGCCTAATCCTAAGTCATAGAAACCACTGAGAACAAGCCGACTTACTTATACCGCTATTTTCCGATGGACTTATCCTTCCTGCGGACTTTCTTAGCATTTATGTCGAATTTTAACTTCCCTTTATCCAAGAAGATAAGGTGTTCAGGTATTTGCCGATACCTTTGTAAGGCAAAATAAATTATATCACAAGGAGGGCTTAAATGGGAGTGGAAAATATCGATAGGATGTTTTACAAGCCAAACTTGTGTGAAAATTCAATTAAAATTTTCTCTTATGAAGATGTTTAAGTCTTATTTCCTTCCACTTCTAGCACTTGTTTTGTTGAGCACGGCTTGTCAAACCGATAATGCGGAAAAGACTGCTGCGCTCCGATATATACCAGATGATATCAATAGCCTCCTGATCATAGATGTACCTGATTTAATGGCGAAGGCCGACTTTGAAGAAATTAAGGAGCTTGATTTTTATAAGAAATTCCTATTGTCTGCTGCGAATGAAAAGCCCAGTATCGCCAGAATTCTCGAGGACCCCGCGGCCTCCGGCCTTAATATTGATGAGCATTTTTACCTGGCTATGAAAGTTAAGTCTACCAATGGGGCACCAGAATTTGCCGCTTTTGTAGCGCCTGTCCAAGACAAGGATGCATTGGAACAGACTTTGTCGGCCCTAGATATTCAATTTGTGCCAGCCTCTCAGAATTTTGGACACTCTACTTTGAATAAAGCCCATATGGTATGGAACGATGAAGTAATTGTCATGGGAATAGGCCGGGAAGAAGAACGAATTCATGACAAGATTGAGTCTTTCCTCAATACGACCCCCAAGAATGGTCTATATAAGAATAAAAACTTGCAGAAATCATTGAAGCGCGATTTTGACATGGCCCACTGGCTGAGATTAGATCCTTTTTTGGAAGGATTGAATAATGATCTCCTTTCGGCAGCGGTGGGATTGAGCCAAGATGATCTTACAGATAACTACCTGAATTCATTTATGCACTTCAAAGAAGGTGAGATGGAAGGCGAGACCTTCTTCCAAATCAAGCGCGGCGTGACCAATGATTTGCAACTGTTCTTTAAGGATAAAGTAAAAACTAATTTTGGTAGATACATGCCAGGTGAAGGACTCGGACTGATGATGACTGCCGCGATGGATTTGAAAGGCATCAACCAAATTCTGATTGAAAAGCATGTCAAAGGACTGGGGATGCAACGGCTAGAGGAGTATGGTCTGTCTTTTGAGGATTTTGTACGAGCCTTTAGTGGTGAAGTAGCTATTGGAGCCTATAGCAGAGAATCAGGGGAAGCTTTTCCATTGGTCATTTTACCGGTAGAAAAAGAGAAGCGATTCAACACTTTGCTTGATTTTGCTTTGGATAAAGGCCTCTTAATAGATGAAGGAAAAGGAAGGTATGTACTTCGAGATGATAGTGGCAACAGAGGATTCAGCAATTCTCCAGGCTATCTCCTATATAAGAATGATATGCTCTATCTATCTGACCAAAGAGAAATTTTGGATGAAATTGCCAGCGGTGACTATGAAAGAGGAGGTGCGACCATTGAGCGTATGAGCGAACTCATGACCAAGAATATCTTTTCTGTTTTTGGAGACATAGAGTGGATGAGTCGAATTGAAGATGATTTTGCCGATTTACCTTTTGCCTGTCTCTTATACACATCTCCGAGCCCACGAGACCGAGGCTGATCTCG
>CAJXUM010000576.1 GCA_913060855.1 uncultured Lewinella sp.
CTATCCTCTTCGTCGGCAGCGTCAGATGTGTATAAGAGACAGGCTTTTGTGGAATAGTACTTATGTGGTGACCTGAGTCGCCCCATGAGGAATGATCATCCGGAACACTGCGCCACCTTCAGGCTGATTTTGTCCGGTCAGACTGCCGCCATGGAGGCGGAGGATTTGCCGGGCGAGGCTGAGACCAATGCCAGATCCTTCTACCTTATTCGTGAAAAAAGGCACGAAGATATCATCCATATGTTCCGCTGGTAGGCCGGGACCGTTGTCGGTAATCTTCCAGATCACTTTACCAGCAGTATCTGTGCGAACGCCGATCTCTATGAGGCCCATTTCTGATCCCCGGAGTGCTTCCAGGGCATTTTTGATCAGGTTTAGCAATGCCTGTGAGAAGAGCCCCTCATCGATTAGGATTGTCAGATCGGATGGATGGACATCTGCGTTTAGTGTCACCTGTTCTTCCTTGAGTAGGGCACTCATCAGGATGCGGATTTTGTCGATTACTGCGGTAGCCTTGATCGGTTGCAGGATCGGTAGTGGCACTTTCATCAATTTGCGATAACTGGACACGAAGCTAGCTAGGCCTTCACTGCGTTCGGTGATGATAGTCAGCGCTTCGTCAAGGAAGTGGCTGTTGTCATTGGCAGGTAGCTGTCGTATTCGTTCCTGCATGCTACGGGATAGGGAGATCAGTGGGCCGGTAGTGTTGGCAATCTCATGTGTAATGACCCGAATGAGCCGAATCCAGGCGTCGAGTTCCTGCTGGTCCAATTCATTGCGGATATCTTGTAGAGTGATGACTCGGAAGGATTGTCCCAAATTGACTAGATGGGTAGTGTTGACTATCAGCTGCTTCACGCGCTCATTATTCTGTAAAGCAATAAGTCGCTTTTCACCGGATGCAGCATCTCGGATGGTCTGATGGAAATGTACATCTACTACTTTTAATTGATCCTGATGTCGCAGACTCTGTCTACCGATTAGCTTCAGCGCTCTCTGATTGATAGTCGGGATATTGCCTTGTTCGTCGATTACCAGGATTCCAGCTCCAGCCTGATCGAGTAGGATGCGATAATAGTACTCTTGTGCACTGTTCTTTAATTTGATGTCTTGAAGAATCTGATTAACTCGATTGAGCTGAGTATGTAGCAAGCGTTGTGATCGGTCTTTTACTTCGGTAGGGAAACTAATGGCGGTATCCTGCTGATCGATGGAGGCAAAGAATTGGGCCAGTTGCCTATTTCTTCGATTAAGGTAATAGGTAAGACCAAGCATTTGGCCCACAAGCAATGACAGGGGAAAGCTGATTAGTCCCCAGCTTTGGTACGTATAAAAGGTCCACACTGTGAATAGGGATAAGGCTCCCATCAGGATGGCATTTAGTACAATAATTCCGAATACATGAAGATTGAACATAATATATTTGAACTAGCAAAAACTATGATTATACTACTAGACATTTAGAAGACAGAAGCGAGACTTTCGAAGTGGGTTGGTCGATAGTTCAGTTAGTGGCCAATATTCACTTCCCCAAAATGGATAGGGCTTAGCACTCCTTGTAAATTTGCCTTCGGCGACTTCTTTGTCTTTGACACAAAGAAGCAAAACTCAAGGCTGTATTCATTTCTTAACGCTACGAGATAGCCCAAAATCCTAAACTGTACAAACTCGCGGGATCATTAAATGCTACTCCTTACGGAGTTGATTTTGGAGCAGTTGTATTTCAAGTTTAGCCTTATCGAAGCTCAAACAATATACCGTTTTTAACGGATTTTGGGCTAACTCTTCACTAAAATGAATAAGGCCGATAACCCTATTCGCCTCTACCTCCAAACAAGCGCTCAAGCTAATTAGCCCAATACTTCTCCCCCATTGAGAAAAGGCTGGTTATAAAATCGCTTCGCGGTAGCTTTGTACAATGCATTGGCTACGGCGGCGAAGATGGGTGGAAATGTGGGCTCGCCTAAGCCCGTCGGATCGATATCGTTTTGCACGAAATGAATATCAATGGCTTTAGGGGCCTCACTCATTCGAATCATCCGATAGGTATGAAAATTGTCTTTATCCGGTACGCCCTCGTTAAAGGTTAGGGAACCGTAGAGGGCGTTGCCGATACCATCTACAATAGCTCCTTCCGCTAGGTTCGAAGCGGCATCAGGGTTCACCACAATCCCACAATCCACTGCACAGTGGACCTTTTGGATAACAGGCTTACCTTCTTCAAGGGTCAAATCTAGTACTTGCGCAGCATAGGAGTTGTGACAGAAGTATACCGAAACACCACGATGGACATCCGCTGTTTCTTGTCCCCAGCCTGATTTTTCTCTTACTAGTTCTAATACGCCAGCATAGCGAGAAGCGTCATAATCATTGCTTTCACCAATGGGATTTTTACTAGCGCGGTCTAGCAATTCTAAGCGGAAATCAAAGGGATCTTTTCCCGCTGCTTCTGCCACTTCATCCAAGAAAGATTGCTCTGCACAGGCAATGAAATTAGACCTGGGAGCCCGAAAAGATCCGGTGGTAAGGTTGGTATCAATAGCCCAGTCCTCGGCGAGATAATTATCTACTGCTCCAGCAGGGAAGCGATTGGCATACAATGGGCTTTCGGGAACACCGCCAGCATTGACATGAAATGCGGTCAAATTATTATCAGCATCTAGTGCAGCGCGGTATGTAGCCCGGTAAGTGGAACGATAAATACCTGCCGTCATGTCGTCTTCTCGGGTATAGATGAGCTTAATAGGGGCATTTACCTGCTGGGAGATGAGGGCGGCCTCAATGAGCCAGTGGGCATAAGATCGACGTCCGTAGCCTCCCCCCAGTCGCGTCATTTGTATATCGATTTTTTCTACGGGTAAGCCTAGACGGGCGGACAAGGCTTGTTCGGTCAATTCCGGCTTCTGTAACGGACCAGCCAACTCAGCCTTTCCCTCCGTAACGTGAGCAAAGAAGTTCATGGGCTCCATGCAGTTATGAGCCAGGAAGGGAGCTGAATAGGTACGTTCGATCACCTTGGCTGCCTTTTTGAAAGCCGTTTCGGGGTCGCCGTCCTTGCGTCGGACGGTTCCTGGTTTCGCGGCCATTTCGGCCATTTTTGCGAGATGGTTGGTCGTGTTTTCCAAGCCCGCAGGTGTATTGATGGTTTGTTTTCTACCAAAACGATTCATGATATGAGAAGAATCGGATATGGGTTCCCAATCGATTTTTAGTGCTTTCTTAGCATTCATCACCTCCCAAGTGGAGTCGCCTACTACCACTACTAACTCATTGAAAGTGCAAGTATCAAAAAACTGTTTTTCATAGGCTTCATCAAACACTTTAATCGTAAAAACAGCTTTGATACCAGGCATGGCTTTGGCCGCTGAGTCGTCCACCGATTTCAATTTCAGTCCAAAGGCAGGAGGATGGGTAATCATGGCTATTAATAGGCCTTCCCGCTGGTAGTCTATCCCAAATAAGGGTTTTCCCGTCACAATTTTGAGGCCATCCACATTTTTGCGTGAAGTACCAATGATTTTAAAATCCTTTAGTTCTTTCAATTGCACCTCTTCCGGGACGGAGAGTTGTGCTGCTGCCGAGGCCATTTCACCGTAGCCAGCTGATTGGCCACTTTGTTGATGATATAATACGCCAGCTGCGGTGGTGATTTCTGCTGCGGGTACTTCCCAGGCTTGCGCTGCCGCCTCCATTAGCATCTGCCGTGCCGATGCGCCCGCCATCCGAAGCCCCGGCCAAGCCCGCCGAATGGCCTGGCTCCCGCCAATAAACTGTCGGTCGTATAGGTCCGTATTTAGCGGCGCTTGCTCCACTATTACATTTTTCCAATCTACATCCAATTCTTCCGCCACAATCATCGGCATAGAAGTCTTTATATTCTGTCCGCCTTCAGGGTTGGGAGACATAATGGTAACCACGCCATTTGCTCCGATTTTTAAGAAGCCATTGATTTCAAACCATTCCTCCGGTATAGTCAAGACAGCGTCCTCCGTAGCCGTTTGGCAGGAAGCCAGCCAGCTGAAGCCGAGCATCATACCGCCTCCCGTTGCGACAGAAGTTTTCAAAAAGGAACGCCTACCTATTGATGTCTTTATCAGTGTCATGTTTTAGATTTTGTCCTTTTGCCCAATTGAGTTTTAAGTTAAAGTATTCATCTACTCCAAAAGTACGATAATATACGAAATTCAAACCGTAGTAGGAATGCTGATAAGTAGGAATATTAAAGATGAATTCCCTCCCACCCTAGCAAGGTCAAGTAGCAAATAGGATTGGGTAAGTACATCTTTGTTCTTCACCCCTCATTTGATGTCGTTGACAGGAGAATAGCTGTCGTTGAGGGGATTGGTTTTGAAAATTGTATGGGAAAGCTTAGCTTTAAAAGAAGTTCACATCTAAACAAGTTAAAATGAAAAAGCTCAAACTTAAACAAGAAGTCTTTGATCTATACGATAAATATGCCCACAACAAGCTTGACCGACGGGAGTTTATCGACCGGATAAAGGTATATGCCGTCGGTGGTTTAACCGTTCCACTCATATTGGAATATCTTTTGCCCAATTATGAAGAAAAGCAACAGATTCGAGCCGATGATGAACGACTCAAAACCGTAACGATAACCTATGATTCTCCGAAAGGTGGCGGCAAAATTAACGGGCAACTCTCCCGACCAATGAATACCCAGGCTAAATTGCCGGGGGTTATTGTGGTGCACGAAAATCGAGGCTTGAATCCACATATTGCAGATGTAGCTCGCCGGGCTGCCTTGGCCGGTTTTATTTCCCTCGCGCCTGATGCGCTCACTCCGCTTGGTGGTTATCCTGGCAATGACGATGATGGCCGTACCCTGCAAAGGAAAAGAGACCGAAATGAGATGCTAGAAGACTTTATCGCCGCATTCAATTATTTAAAGAACCACGAGGAATGCAGCGGACATATAGGTGTGGTAGGCTTTTGCTTCGGTGGATGGATATCGAATATGATGGCAGTTAAAGTGCCGGACTTGAAAGCTGCCGTCCCGTTTTACGGCAGCCAGCCTGCGGCAGAGGATGTACCTAATATTAAGGCTCCCC
>CAJXUM010000577.1 GCA_913060855.1 uncultured Lewinella sp.
CGAGATCAGCCTCGGTCTCGTGGGCTCGGAGATGTGTATAAGAGACAGTTCCCGTACAGCGGCCAAAATGGGCACCCTGTTATCTACTGCAGCCAATGCTACACCAAGTAACTTTTGGCGTTCCTCCCTGGTCAATGCTTTGTCAAGCCCCGAACCGCCATTCACCATAATCGCGGATACGCCCTCTACAGCTGCTAAGGCACTAATGTGTCGTTTGAATTCGTGATAGTCAATTTTACCGTCTTTGCCTATCGAGCTAAGGGCTGCGGGGATTATGGCTTTGCGGGGAATAAGTTGCTCGTCTGATGGGGCTGCCAGTTGGCCTGATATTGTCGAAGAAGCCTGGTCTGGGAGTAAAGTGAATATGCCAGCTCCCATCGAAAGAATAAATTGTTTTCGATTCATAAGAACAAATTGTTTTTTCATCAAATTAGTGTTCTCGCCCATACCGTGGTTCAGTTTGGGAAAGATCATTGGACTATTCTTAGCCGGCTTGAAGCTTGTTTGAAATTACGAGAAATCTTTGGTTTTTTAATATCTAGCCCGCAAAACCATGTATTTCTATTTTGTTATCGACTGGGTTGGTTTTGGTATACCCTTTTGACAATCTCAAGCTTTTTTTCCTTTTCTGCAACGGCCCGCGTCGTAAACATCATCACCCCACTGGAGCACCCGGCAAGTCCGCCATACAAGACCGTTTCAAAGGCCTTCTCTTTCACAATTCCCGGAGAATCATGGGCCTGTACGATGGGCCATACTTTGGGAAAAGAACCCTTTTCAATAGCTAGTCGATGACAAAACCAGCTTATATTCTGTTCGACCCACTCAGGTCGTCGGCCCATGCGCTCATGGTAGACCATTGGTGAAAACACGTCAATCGTTTCTTTTAATAAATCGTAATCCAAACCCAGGATGCGTCGTCTGGCACCATTAAACTCCTGATCCTCCCACGGACAATGATACAAGCCCAGGAGGGCCTCAGGTCGGATTTCACGAATAATCTTTTTCATTTCTACAGCCCATTCCAGAATAATTTGGCATCGCCATTCTCGCCATTTATCATCCTCTTGACTGAGTACCCACTCCGCCTTTTCAGCTGTAGTCCCAGCTGGTATTTCGATACTGTTTTCGCTCGAAAAACGGCCCAGGCAATGATCGCAGAAACAAGTTTCAGGGAGGATGGGTTCGGGTTCTTCAAACTGGGCGTGCCAATGTACATAATCCATCCAGACGCCATCCAAGTCATAATTCGTCAGCAGATCTCTTAGTTGATCAAATCGATAACGGCGAAATCCTGGTTCCGTTGGACAAACGCCCATGAACCAGCCCGCTGCTTTTACCAGCTCACCTTTTTCATCAATTGCCCAGGCCTCGGGATGCTCTTCCACATAATTTTTACCGTTGAGCGTGGCGAATTCGGCAAAGACCTGTACTCCTTCCGACCGGGCACGTCTCAGCATTTCGGGTCGGATGGATCCGCTGTGCACAAAAATGGCGTTTACCCCAATGTCATCGAGTCGATATCCCTTATCCCATAGCGGTTTCGGGGGGCCATAAATACCCCTGACCTCCCTCGGTTCAGGTTCAGAATTTTCCGGGCGGTGTTCGCAAGCACCCAATGTAAAGAAGCCCAGAAGAAGTAAAAAAGATCGGATATGAAAGTAGGGGTTGGTATCCATCATTGGATTTAACATGATTCGTCCTCATTTCGTAAAATAGTCAAGTTAGAACAAAACATGAGAAAACCCATCCCACATTTCAAACTTTATCAAGTAGTCTTAAAAGCGATCACATTCAACCTAAAGTGGGGTTGAAAGGATACTGCTGGGGCAGATTATGATGGTGACGGCAATACAAGTTCATTTGACCACCGCAATGTCGCCGGAAAGTACTTTTCGTCTCCCGTCATGCAAGCGGATTTCCACGAGGTACACATATATCCCTGTCTCTACCTCCTCATTCGCGGTGTATCCGTTCCATTCAAAATGGTCTCCCCCTTTTTGTTGAAAGAGCAAATTGCCCCAACGATCAAAAATGGAGAGAGATTCGATACTAATCAAATCTTCGCTGCCAAACAACCTAAAGGAGTCATTGATTCCATCATCATTCGGTGAAAAAGCATTAGGTATGTATACTGGGTACTCCAGCAGCGTAAGGTATACCAAGCTATCGCATCCCAGAGAAGAGGTAAAACGTAGTTCTGCTTGCGTTGGTTTGCTGAAATTATAAGGCCCCATCCGGAAATTTTCTCCCTTGAAGAAATAGGCTTCCACCGTATCCTGAACATCAGAGACGACCGTAAGATTCAGTAAAACGGTACTGTCGCAACCGTTTTCATTTGGGAAAGTGTCGATATAAGTACCGGAGGTATTGAGTTCCTCATCGCCGAAGGAATAGGTATCTTCAGGACAGATGCTGATATCTGCTGTGTACGAAAACCGGGGAATTTGGTAAGTGTAGAGGTTGGACACTAGACATGACTGATCGGTACTGGTAAGCACTTGATAACTTCCCTCTATCCGATTCAGTTGAAGTTCGCGGCTATTTTCACCTAAAAGGGCTATACCGTCTCGATACCATTGATAAGCTGCGTTTGCTTTCTCTGATGCCTTCAGTGTAAAACCAGGTGTGCAAGGGTGGCCAATTTCCTCGAAAGTTGGTCCGAATGATTCCGTATCAGCTAGTATGAGGTTGTCAAGGAAGTAATAGGGGTTTGTGCTCAAGTTTAGTTCATTGCAATCCGGTCCGATTGCAATCGCTGCGATATCTTCATCAGGAATGGTGCTAATCTCGTATTGTACCCAACGGTTGTTCCCACTCACCCAAACCTCCCCAAGCACTTTCCAGCCAGGACCATTCAATGGGCACCCAAATTGGCGATCCCCTCCTCCAAAAGGCAGGTTGGTGCAGTCTGTTGTGCCATAAAATACGACTTTCATCGGAGGTGAGGTATTGGAATCAAGAAAGCCGATGTGAAACTGAAATGTATATTGTGTTCCGGCCAGCAGTGGTGACAACAGGCAGGCTCCGGTATATTCTTTCCAGTTTGGATTGGGATTCTGCGTAAAGCGTCCGTTGCGAAAACCAATGTAAGCATCCCCATCCGGGAGTGGTAAGGGAACCGGAAATTCATCCCGCATGAAGTAGCCACAACGATGATAATAATCAGTAGTAGCTTCTGAGGCTTGTATCCAGGTATCTGCGCAAGATAACTGGCGGTTGCCTGAGGGACAGCAGTTCGTAGCTTCAAAAGAAGGATTAGGAATCAGCGAAGGCGGTTCAGGAGACTGGCAAACACAGCCTGGGTCATTCAGGTCAATTAAGCCATTGCCGTCGTCATCTACTGCATTGTCGCAAATCTCAATACCCTGGGCCACAATAACGAAGGAGTAACTCAAGCTTAGCAGGATGATCAAGAACTGGTATAGGCTCTTCCTTAGCATCAAATAAAGATAGATACCCAACCCCATTTTAACAAATTCTTTCGGCAAAAGAAATGCCCCCCTTTACGGAGCTTTATCTATTTGAGAGACTAGTCAATTCATCACTACTCAATAAGGGACATTCCTATCCCAAATTTCTACACTTCATTACCCTCCGATTTTGTATTCCCTTGGATTTTTTTGATCTTGAAGGTGTCTCAAAAAGCTAAAGCCATATCAGTGTATCGGGGACTTTGTTCCTATTTATTGGTGTAATTGGAAAGTTTGAGATCAAAACTGGCGACAAAATGATTTTTCCAACTAATTATTAAACAAGAGAATACATGACTAAAAAGCGAATATTTTTTACGGGGGGATCGGGAAAGGCAGGAAAGCATGTGATACCTTACCTACTCGACCAAGGACATAGAGTGATGAACGTAGACCTGGTTCCTTTGGACTACCCTGGGGTGGATAATCTGGTAGCTGATATTACGGATTCCGGACAAATGTTTAATGCCATGCGTTCGTATGCCGGATTTGATGAAATGGAAGCAGGTACTGGCGTACCACAATTTGATGCAGTAGTACATTTTGCAGCCGTGCCCAGGATCTTAATCCATCCTGATAATGAAACTTTTCGGGTCAATACCATGGGGACCTACAATGTGATTGAAGCGGCTGTTAAGCTTGGCATTAAGAAGATTATTATTGCTTCGTCAGAGACCACTTATGGCATCTGTTTTTCAGATGGCAAAACCAATCCTAATACGCTGCCTTTGGAGGAGGATTATGACGTTGACCCCATGGATAGCTACGGATTATCGAAGGTTGTAAATGAGAAAACGGCACGCAGTTTTCAGCGACGATCAGGCTTTGATATTTATGCCCTTCGGATTGGAAATGTGATTGAGCCCCACGAATATGCAGAACTGTTTCCGGGTTATTTCAAAAAACCGGAAGTGCGCCGCAGGAATGCGTTCTGTTATATTGATGCGCGTGACCTGGGACAAATTGTCGATTTATGTTTGAAAAAAGACGACCTGGGCTATCAGGTCTTTAATGCTGGAAACGATCACAACGGTGCGATTATCCCCAGCAAAGAATTAGCTGAACAGTTTTTCCCTGGTGTGCCAATTACTCGCGAATTGGGGGAGCACGAGGCATTGTTTTCCAATCGAAAAATCCGTGAAGTACTGGGATTCAGAGAACAACATAACTGGCAGAAATACTTGAAATGGGATTGAGTAATAAACTTATCATTTGGTCGGCGTTTTCCCCCCACACATCCCAAATAAAACATGTTGATGCAACAAGGCCGTTTTAAATCAGGGATTATTTTGAAAGCTTATAAAATACGCTTGAATTTTGCTATTTTTAGGTAATTAGTGGCCGGACAAATCATTCGTGCTACGACCTTATTGTCTGAGAATCTGGGGCCTTGCGATGCCTTATCTCCGAATTAAAGCAGCCAATAAAACGGTAGCTGGCAAATTGAGTTAACTCATTTCATTGGATCAAAACCTTCTATCATGACACTTATCAAAACAAAATATAACAGGCGATCTTTTTTGAAAGTTTCCAGTGCTACAGGTGGTGGAATGTTATTGGGACTGTCTCTTATACACATCTCCGAGCCCACGAGAC
>CAJXUM010000578.1 GCA_913060855.1 uncultured Lewinella sp.
AGCGTCAGATGTGTATAAGAGACAGATTCCTCACCAATGGTGCTCGGGCTATTCCGAAATTAATCATTCTGGACAAGCATACGCTGGAAGTGGTGCAGACTTGGGGGGCACGACCTGCACCTGCACAAGTGATGGTGGAAGCCTACAAAGCCAACCCGGACAAGCCCGATTATTCGGAGTTTTCGGTCCAGCTTCAGCAATGGTATAACAAAGATAAGACCGTGACTTTGCAAGAAGAACTGATGGAATTGGCTGCTAATTTAGCGGCGATTGCATAAGGGGTAAAACCCTACCTTCTGGTTGACCCGGAAGGTATTGAATAGTCTTTAACCCAAATTTCTCATAGAAGCCCACGACATTAGGGTCTGCTAGGACAGATAATGTCGTGTGGCTTTGGGTAATTACGCTTTGAAGCACCTCGGTCAGTAGGTATTTCCCTAAGCCCTTTCCGATATGTTTTGGCCGAATCCACAGGTGTTCGATTTCCACCAACTCCCCTTCTTCTATTATCATACAAAAGCCCAGTATTTCGGTTTCTCGAGTGAGTTTGAAAACGTGGTGCTGTTGTATTTGTGCTATTGTGATGGTAAGATCATTTTCCCATAATTGCAACCATTCTTCGGGGTAACCCCAGTAGGCCTTGGCGGATTTACTGATTTCGGTGAGGGTCGAACTGTCCTTCAACTCCGCTTTTTGTATGACAAGGTCTTTGATCATTGTTCTATCTTCTAAATGTCTAGTAGTATTTCCATTGCTCAAACTTTCAATTGTATTTATTAGTTCCCATGATGCATTTTCAGGGCTGGATGGGCAGATGGACTTAGACTTCAGAAGTTTCTGCAAGCCAGGCTTAGGAAAACTTCTGAAGGCTAAAGGTGAGTACTACCGATTATAAGGCCGCTCATTAATCCAATTGAATCCACGATTGACGAGCAAAAAATCCTCTTTACCACGGACTTTAAATTGTACCTCTAAAGTATCTGATGCCCAAATGCCATTCATGAGTAGGCTTTTTCCAGGATCTAGTTGATAGTCGAATTGATGCTTATTGAGCGTATCTTGGCGGGAGTAAATGGTCATCGTTTGTGCTACCGTATCCGACTCCAGGTTATAGTGCTTAAATTTATTATCCATATGTTGAATGTGCGTGCGGCCAGACCATTGCACCAGTAACCTTTGCCATCGGGTCGTATCAGTCGTCAAAGGGGGGAGCGTATCGCCATTCAGTACGAATTGATCTACTTCATAGAGGCCGTATAGGGGTGGATTTGGGGCATTGTCTCCCCATTGCTTGGTACGTTCGATGCCACTATCGATCGAACTATATAGGATATAACCAATAAAGAGCGTTTTTATAGCTATTCTAAACCACTTCCAATTCCCACTCCAAACCGGATAACTTTCATCTTTGGGAACAACGGGCTGATTGTTGAAGAAATTCCAGATGCGCTTAAAGTCAGGACTCAATACATAGATGCCCATCAATAGTAGATGCGTAGAATAGAGCTTGACCGGAATATCAAAGCAGAAATTCATCATCACAATATTGACCAATACCATGATACTGATGATGGCTCCGAGGCTAGTGGTTCTTCGAAACAGCATGAGGCCTGCCAAGAGTTCAGCCGTTCCAGTAAAGTAATTATAGGCCTTGGAGTATCCCATAAAGGTCCAAGCCAAGCCCATAGGAGAGGAGTCTCCATAGGTGCCTAACAGGCGGAAAAAATGAGGAGATGGAAACTGTGTTTTGAACACTTTAGCAAAACCATACCCCATGAGTGAAATGGCTAAGGCATAGCGTACATATACCCACAACCAATGGTTTAATTTGATATAGTTGATCCGTTTTCGATCCAATACACTCCACAAGAGGCTACCAAGGAGCGCAAACATAAACATAGCAAACACCAAGATATAATCATAAGTGCGGTCACCACTACCATTAAATACAGTACCAATGGTTCCCTCTATTCCCAAAATCGTATTTCCAATCCAGGGAATGATCGCATCCCAAAATTGCTGAAATAGATTGCTTACCGCCTCAAATAAAGGGATTGAATTCAAGGGAAAAGGAAAAAGATAGAGTAAGAAATAGAGGCAAAAGAACCGAAAGCCAAATTTGGCAGAAGTCGACCAAGTGGTGGATTGTGCAAGTGGGGATAGCTCCATGAGATTAGGTGTTTCCCACAAAAATGTGTTTTTTTGACCGAACTACAAATACAGTTGAGTAAATAAGCTGCTTTTTTTAGTACTTGGGCTTTAGTACTGCATTTACCTCCATTTGCATCTGCTGGATATTTTCAGGAGGAAGCGGCCAAGACATTGAAAAAATTGAACCTTTTCCCAAAGTTGAAGTGAAGCTTATCGTCCCATTTTGCTTTTGTATAATCCGTTGACAAGTCGCCAAGCCGATCCCTGAACCAGTATAGGTATTGCTAGTGTGTAGGCGTTTGAATATTTCGAAGATGTATTTTTCATAGGCCGGTTCTATGCCGATTCCGTTGTCTTCAATATCAAAAAAGACGCGTTCCCCTTTAAAGTGGCAGCGAATTTGAATGACGAATTCTTCACTCTGATTGTATTTAATACCATTTTCTACCAAATTATAGAAGAGAACAGTCAAGTGACTAGCGTGAGCAAACAGGGTAGGCAGCTGCCTGGGGATAATCAACCTAAAATTGGGGTAGTCCTGTAAAAATTGGGTATTCAGTTGTTTCATCAATAAGTTGAGGTCAACCCATTCTGGAGATCCTTCATCCATTCCAATTTTGGCGTAGGAAAAAAGGTTTTCCACCAAATGATACATCTGTCTACTACTCTGATTGATAAAGTTGATGTATTCCAAGGCTGTCTCGTCATTTAGGGAGTGCCTCTTTTTCTTTAGCAGGTCGGTAAAGCTTACCATCGTCCGAATAGGCGTCTTCAAATCATGAGAAGTGGCATAAGCAAAGTCTTCCAAGTCTTTATTTACGCTTAGCAACTCTTTGTTTTTAACGGCTAGGGTTTGCAGTAGATCTTCTCTTTTTTTATCCTCCCCCTTTTTTTCATTTTCATAGTTCATAACGATGAAAATAAGACTCAATGTTGTAATGACAAAGGCTGCATACTGTGTCAAAATAAAGGGGGTGGAATCAAAAATGGGTGGAGAGTAAAGGAGGTAAACCTGAGAGCTAATGAGTAAAAAACTGTATAGGAGGTAGGAGGCGATCAGTGTGAATGGTTTACTATGCAAGAAAATTCCAGCCACAAAAAGAATCAGAAATACGGTATCCGCCCTATAGGAATTACCAAAAAGAATAATTTCTGTAAAGATGCCAAAGGGAGCGACAAATACAATGAAATTATGGGTTATGGTGTATCGCTGCCGAAGGTTGAGGAAGAAGACAAAACCAACGAATCCAATAAAAGACATCATCAAGATTAGAAAAGGCCAACTCCGCTGTGGATTGAAGGATTCCAATAGGATGATCAGCAACAAAATCGTGATTAAAGTAAGGCATAGAAAATTTATACCCCTAATCTTAATTTTATCTTCAAGAGAGGTTTCTGGTGTAATACCAAAGTGAATGATTTTATGAAGAGAATTTTTCATGTTTTGGGTTACTTAGTAGATCACAATGGGCATTACCGAAGGTAAAACTATCGGCCCTGAATTATACTCGGGTGAGCGTTTGTATACTTGACGTAATGTGGTTGGAAAACCTCCAAATCATTTTGGCCAGTATAGCACGGATAGGGGTGGTTTAGGGGAGATATTGGTATTGTAAAAATATTGATCAAACAGTCCGTAGCAATTTATGTCCTAACGGGTCAAAAGATACTGATTCTACCGAAATTTTTAGCACTAAGCGACTGAAAAGACCCAAAATTACTTGTTGAAGGGTAAACCAAGTAGTAATCAAGGAGGCTAGAGCTATCGGATTAGGCTAACATCTCCACTTTGTTCACTCAAGCGCCCATCAGGCAATATGATACGGAAATAATAAACATATGTGCCTACGGGAAGCGGCTTACCTCTAAAGGTTCCATTCCAATTAGGGGCCAACTGGTCAGCTAAGAAGTTGGTTTGGTAAAACACTTGATTGCCCCATCTGTCGAATATATGGAAAGCCTCGATGGATAGATTAAGGGGAGAAAAAACGACAAACTGGTCGTTGACTCCATCACCATTGGGGGAAAAAGCATTGGGAATATACAACTGATCACAGTCCTGGAACGCAATGTCTACACTCGTGGAAGCACTCCCGCAGCTATTACTAACCGTAACGGCATGCAAGCCCGGCTCCACCACCTGAAAGCTAGTATTGGTGCTGCCATCATGCCATAGGTATTGTAGGTTAGCCTCATCATTACCCAATACATAATTACTCCCTGCACAAATCAGGGTATCCATCCCCAAATCTACAGTAGGCTGTTGGTCGAAAGTGATTTGCCTACTATAGACGACTTCACAGGTGCTAGTCGTGATCGTTACATAATACCGATCAGTGGAGGCAACTTCTATGCTACTAGTCCTAGAATCATCCGACCAATGATAACTAGTCCCTGCAATCGGGGTGGTAGCATCGAGTACATAGGACTCCTGACCACAAAAGGTCGTATCTCGCCCCCAATCAACAGACACGGGGTCACCTTCTACAAATACGGTCACTGTGTCAGCAAAATACTGACCACAATCGTCCACTACGGATAGAAAATAGGTAGTGGTTTCAACCGGACTGGCGCTGGGATTAGGGATGTTGCTTCGACTTAAACCTGAGTTGGGCGTCCATTTGTAGCGCTCTCCAATAAAACTAGTAAAAAGCTGGGCTTGGCCACCTGGGCAAATGACTTGGTCTTCTAGTTCATTGAGCGGTTGTCCGGTCATGCATACAATATGTTCGTTTTGTACGGCACTTGTTCCCGATGTTAGTCCCCATCTCACCGTGGAATTGCCGCCAAATATTTCATCTACTATATTGCCGGAATAACTGATTACTAGATTACAATCCCAATAAATGCTTAAGCTATTAGGCTGTCTCTTATACACATCTGACGCTGCCGACGAAGAGGATAGTGTAGA
>CAJXUM010000579.1 GCA_913060855.1 uncultured Lewinella sp.
CACTATCCTCTTCGTCGGCAGCGTCAGATGTGTATAAGAGACAGCATATACGTAGTCTTTTCCGCCTACTTCTTGCTGAATAATGTAGAGTGGAATTACCACTGCATTCGCCGTCGAAAAATCTTTAATCATCATCGTCGCTAAAAGATTCGGTTTCAAACCTTTCGTGCCAGTACGAAGATCTACCTCTACGGTGAAAGTACGGTTGGCTGGATCAATGGTAGCACCAATTCTGCTCACTCGCGCTTGCTGCTCCGTTTCTAAGGCTGGAAAAGAGAGGGTCACAGTCTCCCCTACTTTTACACTGCGCAATAAATTCTCAGGAACATTCGCTACGACTTTCAAACGATTGGTATTGAGTATTTGAACGATCGGCATTCCAGGAGCAGCAATTTCACCCGATTGTAAGATTTCACGTTCCACCAAACCCGAAATCGGTGCATATACTTTCCCTTTAGTCATTTGAAATTCCAAAGTCTCTTTGCTTTTCTCCAAACGCTCTTTACTATTCTTGGCTTCGAGGTATTGAATCTCAGAACCAA
Source organism: uncultured Lewinella sp. (assembly GCA_913060855.1). Lineage (GTDB taxonomy): Bacteria > Bacteroidota > Bacteroidia > Chitinophagales > Saprospiraceae > DT-111. The sequence goes on from CAJXUM010000579.1 coordinate 543, forward strand.
TATTTTGATCCCACAAACGCTTTTGACGTTCGAAGACGGTGTTGGCCAATTCAATAGAAATTTCCAACTCCGCCAACTGCTTTTTCAACTGCTCCAAGTCTAACTCCGCAATGAGCTGTCCTTTGCGAACGTTTTGTCCTTCTTTGGTTTTTAAACTCAAAATTCGACCGGCTACCTCACTCGTCACATCTACCATGTCATCGGCTTCCACGGCACCTTGAATTTCCACAAAGTGACTAAAGTCTTTTTGTGACGCAGGGATGGTGGTTACTAATTTACTTCGCTTTCGGATCGTAGGATCCTCGGTAGCAATCTCTTCTTCCAGGGTAGAAATCAGGGTGGTAAGTTCTTTCAACTCGGAGCGCTTGCTATCCAACATCGCTTTTTTACCTGCTAGATCAGTCGGAATTTCATTGGCTTCTCCTGTTGAGGTGGGCTGGCAAGCCACGAAGAACAGTGTTAGGAGTAATAGACCAGAAAAATATCTCATCGTATATAAGTTTTTTATTCGTTGTTTAATTTGAAAAGTGAAATCGCCTTTGCTTTGGTGTAACATTTAATTCTATTTAGATTTTACCTAAGGCTTTTTTCACATCCATGATGGCCCGCGCCAGATCAAACTGTGCCTGGATATAATTGCTTTGTGTGTTATACAAACTCTGTTCGGCTTGGGAGACTTCCAAGCTCGATCCTACTCCTTCGGTATATTTGATCTGTGTCGTTTTGTAGATTCGCTCAGCCAATTCCATATTTCGTTTTTGACTAGCCAAAAGCTCAGTTGCGTTTTGATAACTCGTACGCGCATTATCCAATTCAAAATCGATGGCTCTTTCCACATCCTGTCGTTGCAATCTCGCCTGCTCCACATCGAGTTTAGCCCGCTGAATGGTAGCCCTTTTATAGAAACCGTCGAAAATAGGTACGTTTAGAGCTAGACCTACATAAATAGTAGGCGCCCAGAATCCATCGGAGAAGCTATTACCTTGATAAGATTCCTGCGCTACCCCAAATGCACGTAAACTAGGCAGGTAACCACTTTTCTGCAATCGCACATTCAACTCATTCAATAAAATACCTTTATCGAGCAAGCCCAGTTCGGGGCGATTGGTGGACACTAGTTCCTCAGACACGATATCCGCTGTATTGGCTTCAATGATAGCGCCAAGATCACCAGTCACCTCTAGGGATTCATCCATCGGGTATTGCATCGCAAATTTCAAAGCATTCAAGGATAGTGCCTTCTGTCGGATGACGGTTTCTTTTTGCGTTTGCAAATTGATGAGGGAGAGTTCCAAGCGATCTACGTCGAGTTGTTCAGCAAATCCTGCTTTGTACAATTCCTTGGTCTCAAAAAACAAGCGTTCAAGATTGGTGATGTTTTTATCTAGCAGGCGCAAGTTTTCTGTGAGTACAAGCACCGGTAAGTAAGCATCAATGGTAGTGGTGCGTACCTCTCTTTCTTTGGTCATCATCTCTTGAGAAACATAGGAACGGTAAGCTCTGGCCGCTTTTAAAGCCACAAAATAGCTACCATCAAAGATCATAGCATCGAGGTTCAGTGCGGCTGTGAAGTTGTTTTTCAAGAAAAAGGACACGCCATTTCCTCCTCCGTCTCCACTGGATTGGTTCAGCAACTCCCGGGTCTGATCAGATAGCAGTGGCGCTAAATCAGTAAAAGCTGCTCCAAATACTTGGAAGCTGGCTGGCAAAGGCTGTACGGGTAATTTGAGGTAACGCTGAAAATTAAGATTACCCGTCAACTGTGGTAAACCCGTAGAACGACGCTCGAGAATTTGTTGCTCAGCATCGGCCAAGTTAATTCGGGCATCTTTAACGGTATTACTTTGATTCAGCGCGTAAGTAATGGCATCATCGAGGCTCATCGGAGAGCCGCTCTGGGTCCAAGCCGGGAGGACGATGGATGCCAGGATAACAATCGGTAGTAATTTCCTAAACATGGAACTCATTATTGTAGTGTTTTCTGATTTGTTCTAATTGGTTTCTTCCGCCCAAGCGGTCAAAGATGCAGCCATTGTTTCTCGCCCCTTTTGGGACACAATCCCATTGAGGTGATAATTCATATGCTCGATAAATAGTTCATCTACTGGATAATCTTTCGTAGGAAAACATTCCTGATCTGCCACGGAAGATGATTTCGAGATATATAATTTAGCGACCACATCTGGTGTTATATCTTGGCGATAAACGCCTTCGGCTATCCCGCGCTCAAGGTTATCCTTGATAATGTGAAAGAAGTATTGCTCGTGGACATTATGTAATAGACGCCATGTACTTCGATAATACTTTTGTAAATCATACATGACTGTCACAGAAAAAGTCCGTAACTCTCTAATCATATGTCGAGCAATCTTCAAAATCTCATCTATGGCATTAGTGGCATCATGTTTATACTGTGATAAAAGTTGCTTCTCGTGCGCCAAATGTTCCGCAAAAATCTGCTCTATCAAGTCTGCCTTATTTTCTACAAACTGATAAAGGGTTTTCTTCGAAACACCCAGCTCTCTCGCTAGATCATCCATCGAAACACTTTTTATACCATAGCGCATAAACAGGTCCTTAGCCTTTGTTACTATTTGCTGTTTTTGATCCATTTGCTGTTTTGATCTTAGAGCTTGGTCAGCTATTAGCTAGACCTTCACGTAGTGTGAACATGATTTAAAACGCTGGAAACTTTTTTTAGTTCAATAGTTTCCTCAGTTTTCTTTAGCCAAAAAAGCTTTCCACTCTTCTGGTGTATCTAAATCAATTTTGGCAACCGGAAGTGGCCATTTGGTGAGCTTGTCACGAACTTGATGAATAATTTTCTTTGCTCCTTCTTTACCAGATAATGTTAGGAGTCGCGGGAATAGATCAGCAGAAAATAAGGCAGGCACGCCCAAGGTATTTCCGTAGGCGGCGGCTACAAGGGGCGTATTATTTTTTTTAAATTTTTCAATTATTTCTGATAAATGAGTAGTCGTGATGAGCGGTTGATCGACTAGTGTGATCAATACACCCTCCAAATTGGAGCGATGTTTTTGTAGCGCTTTTAGTCCCGTTACAATAGAACCTCCCATTCCTTCCGCCCAATTATCATTGACCGCCGTTATGATGAATGGGTCTGTCACTTTTCCAGCTATCACTTCAGCATTGGCACCGAGTACAAGTACAACCGGGCCCGCGCTAAGAGCGGTAGCTTGGCGAATGGCTCGATTCACTAGCAATTCATTGCGCCATTCGAGCAGTTGCTTAGGGCGCCCCATCCTGGAGGAAGCTCCAGCTCCGAGGATAATTGTACCAATTGTATTTGTAGTATGCATAAATGGCTTTTTAAAAATCAATGGCGCCTCTGTAAAATGATAAGTTTTGTTGTAGGAATAAACAGCTCATTTTACTTTTAAAACTGCTGGTAAGATACCACTTTCTAAAAAACGCCTACCCTATTCTAAAAAACTGAATCCGTGTGCAATAATAGTCCGGTCACTGATCGTTCTAACGACAACTTTATATAAAAAAGACTTTTACACCCTACTCAACTCCAGTAATAGACATTCCCACTCCAGTTTTTTTCGAAATCACATCTATTTCTTTTCAAAACCCGGGTTGAACAAACCCTTAGCTACGGCTACAAAACAGGATAATTAGCCAAGAAAGATGGCCGATTATTTCCTATTCAGACATCATGCTGTCCCTCCCTTCATTGGCTAGACATTTGACTAGCTACCTCAATACCTATTTCAACATCCAATTGACCTTTAGGGCATCTTTATACAAATGCTCTTTTAAGCAATCCCAGCATATAAAACCCAAGATTAGACTGGGCGGCGAGCCGCTCTATTCTCCCATAGACCATTGAAAACGATCAGAAAGCAACAAAATCTAAAATTCTAAATTCATCCCAAATGCGGTCTTTTTCAACACTGACACTCTTATTATTCTGTTCATTCCTATTAAGTGGCCAAAATAGTGAACACCCTAATCCTGGAACCCCTCCCTTTCAGCTTAGCACAGGTCCTTATTGTGGAAATGTTCAACAAGCTTCTCGCTCGGATCGAGAACAAACAGCCAAAGCCTTTTTAAAATGGCAAAGAGATCCTATCACTAAATCAGCAGCTCCGATTAGAACCATTCCTGTTGTTTTTCATCTACTAGAATATGATCCCGCCATTACTAATGCAGAAGTCGAGAATGCAGTAGCTTCTCTCAATAACGCCTACTCCCATTCTCAAAATAATCCTGCTGGTGATGACTATACGATGGGCACTAGGGGAGTTGACACAAAAATTGAATTCTGCCTAGCTCAAAGAGCCCCTGATGGGGGTTTGACCAGCGGGATCGTCAGATGGCGAACAGATTATGAAAATATGGATGTGGATCTGGAAGATGCCAAGCTAAAAACGCAAGGGCAGTGGGATCCCAGGTATTATTTAAATATCTGGGTTCTCGCTCATCTCGACACTGAATTGGAACAGTCTTACACCTGTCTCTTATACACATCTCCGAGCCCACGAGACCGAGGC